>JAEWMM010000156.1 GCA_023457175.1 Bacillota bacterium
CATCCTCTTTCCGGACTGAAAAATGCCTTGCCAATCTGTTTTGCTGTTTTATCAGGATGCGTATAAACAAACAGGATTCGTCGGTCTGCTTTAGATTTTCCGGGGAGTATTGTACCCCAAGCGCCGACTAAAAATCTATCAGCCTGTAAGCCCGGCGGTTTGTTTTGCCTTTGGCGGCGTTATCGGCCCGCCAAAGACAAAACTGCCGCATTGTGTTGCCGTGATTTTGGTCGGCGCTTGATACAAAATAGCTTTTACGTCTAAAAACGGCTAGATGATGAGCGAAGCGTCAATGGACAGACCCTTTTCCTTAAAATATTTCACGGCGCCGGGGTGCAGCGGCGTGGTGATGCCGTCGAGCGCGCCCTCAAGGCTGATGTCGCGTCCCGCGGTGTGGGCAGAGGCGATTTCGTCGGCGTTCTCATAGAAGGCCTTGGTAATCTCATAAACCTCGTCCACCGACATATCCTTACGGCAGTAAAGCGCTGCCTGACAGGTGATGGTGTTAAAGTCCTCGGTGTTGGTGTAGGTGCCGGCCGGAATGACCAGACGGGTATAGAACGGGGCTTCGGCCTGAATCTTCTCAAGGATGTCGTCGGGAATGTCGATGTAGTTGAGGTCGATGCTGGTGGTCATCTCAATGATCGAAGCGGCGGGTACGCTGAGCACCGCGGCGCTGGCATCCAGATGGCCGTCCTGCATTTTGGCGGCTGCGTCGCCGAAGCCGTCACGCTCGGCGGTGATATCCTTGGTGACGTCCATGCCGGCGAGCCGGAACACCATCTCAGAGGTGCCGGCGGTGCCGCTGCCGACCGGGCCGATGGCAATGCGCTTGCCCTTGAGGTCGGCGATAGTCTTGGCGCCGGTGGAGGAAGCCGCGATGAGCTGATAAACCTCGTGGTAGACCACGCCGATCGAGAGGACGTTGTCATACTTGGACTTGAACGGCTCGTTGCCGTTCCAGGCGGCGTCGGCGACGTTGTTCATCGAAATGCCAAGGTCGGCTTCGCCCGCCTGAATCAGGTTCATGTTCTCAACCGATGCGCCGGACGAGACGCAGCTGATCTGAATATTGGACAGGTGCGAGTTCCAGGTGTTGGCCATGGCGCCGCCCAGCGCGTAATAAGTACCGCCGGTCGAGCCGGTGACCATCGTGTATTTGGCGGGTTCTGCGGGCTTGGCGGAAGCGGCGGAGGGTGCGGCCGTTGAGCCTGCGGGCGGGGCGGCCGATGCGGGGGAAGAGCTGCTGCCACAACCGGTCAATACAAGAGCAAGCGCGAGTATCGTTGCAATAGCGAGTGTCAGTCTGTTCTTCATAAATTGCCTCCTTAACTTGTCACAAAGGTTTTAGCTTCTCATCCTTTTTTCGGCAGTCCGCCCGGCTGGATTATAAGCCTGTTCTGAAACCCGTCGCAACGGGATGGACAAGAATTTTTTGACCCGCAGGCAAAGCGCCAAGGCGGGAACCGCCCGGTGCAGGCGGCAATACAGCGGGGCAAAAAATGGCCGGTCAAGCGTTGCGCAAGGGCTTATGCCAAGCATCGCTAAAGACGCGTGGCTTCGCCGGTTCGTTTTGTCTTTAGCGCATTATCCGCCCGGCTAAAGACAAAACGACCATCGTTGCTGCGTTTTTTACCAACGCTCTAAAACAGGTCTATTTATAGCCCAGGCAGACGACCTTTCCGTCCTTGACAATCAACTCGCCGTCAAAGGTGATGGTCGGGTCGTACTGAACCATGTCGATATGTACCGACGAGCGGGCGGGCTGTCCGTAATAAAAGCCGTTGCCCATCGCGATATGGCAGGTGCCCATCGCTTTCTTTTCCTCCTCAAAGTCACCGTTGAACATGCAGGTCGGGTTTAGGCCGATGCCGATTTCGGCGATATTGTCGCTGTCCTTGATCTCGGCGATCTGGCGGCGGATCTCTTTGCAGATGTTGGGGTCGCCGCCGACAACCTCGACGATGCGGCCTTCTTCGATGCGCAGCTCGACCGGAATCGAGGGCTTGCCGTAGTAGCAGATCGGCCCGTCGATGACCAGCTTGCCGTAGGTGCTGCCGATGACCGGCCCCAAGGACACTTCGCCGTCGGAGAACGCCATTGCGTCGCCGGGGTTGCGGGCAATACCGCACTCGATAATCGGCTCCATCTGGTTCATTTCCATGTGCAGGTCGGTGCCGGCGGGGCTGGTGATGTGTGCGTGCTTTTTGCCGCGCCAGATGGCCTGCAGCCGGACGCCGTCGGCATAAACCTTCTCGTAGTCGGCCAACGCGCCGCCGCGGGTGAAGTTATCGATGTTGCGCAGCACCACCGAGGCCTCGCGCAGCCGCTTCTCATTCATCAGCTCCTTGAGGCGGTTGTTGTAGATGGCCGCGCCCGAGGCGGTCGTCATGCCGATAAACACGTCGCAGGCCTCCATGGCCAGCTCCAGCGTTTTGGGGAAAATGGTGGCTTTGTCCTTGCCGCGTATCGGCATCATGCTGATGTTGTATTCGGCCCCGCAGCGCAGTGCGGCGGCGGCGCAGGCGTTGGCCATACGCATGTCGGTCTGGGGGTCGATGGCGATGAGCACCTCTTCGCCGGGTTTGACGCCCAAAAGATTGCTGACCAGATAATCGGCTCTTTCAATGCACTCAATGATGCGGTTATTACTCATGACGCAAAACCTCCTGAAAATTGTAATGCTGCTAAATGTCGTATTCTTGGGGTTTCGATCATCGCGCACAACCGCGGCCGTCGGCGGTGCAGTCCGACCTGTTGTTTTTATGTTAACCATAAAAAGTATATGCGTCAATATATTTGTTAATATTTGTAATATATATCTATAAACGATTTAATTATATGTATATATTTTACATACCAATTGAAGTTAATCATTCATAATATGCTTTTTTTAGGGATTGCATAATATTACCGGTAACGCTATAATTAGAAACAGCTGCATATGCCCGGCCGGTCTGGCGCGCTGTGCTTATCACAATAAAGGGGGATTCCGGTTTGATATGGGGACTGTCGACAACAATCTCGTCGTATCGCTCAACCCGCTTGAGCGCATCAACGCGCAACTGCCCAATTTAAGCAAAACACACCGCAAGGTGGCGGAGTATATGCTTGAGAACTATGACAAGGCCATTTTTCTCAGCTCCTTCAAGGTGGCGCAGAAAAGCGGCGTCAGCGAGTCGAGCGTCATCCGTTTTGCGACCACGTTGGGGTATTCGGGCTACGCGCAGCTTCAGCACGAGCTGCAGGAGATGCTCAAGCAGCGTATCTCTCTGACGCAGCGCCTGACCGACACGGTTGATATTTCTGAAAGCGAGAACGATATTCTCGATACCGTTGTGCAGAAAAATATCGAGGGCATTCAAAAGCTGCGCCGCACCATCGACGCGGCGGCCTTTCGCGATGCGGCCGAGCTTTTGGCTAAATCGGCGCGGGTGTTTCTCATCGGCTCGCGCAGCTCGTATGGCATGATTCATTTTCTCGGCCTGAACCTTGGCTGGATCAGAGACGGCGTGTACATCATCAACGGCGAGAGCCACGAGTTTGACAAGCTTTCAGCGCTGACGCCGCACGACGTTGTGCTGGCTATCAGCCTGCCGCATTACCTTAAATCGACGATTCAGGCGCTGCGCTATGCCCACAAGCGCAAGGCCTGTACCATTTGCATTACCGATACCGCCACGTCGCCGATTGTGCAATATGCCACGGTGCCGCTGCTGACCAATACGCAGATACTCTCTTATTCGGACAACATTGTGCCGGAGGCCTGCCTGATTACCGCGTTGCTCAACGCGGTCGGCTCGATGAACCGCATCGACGCGAAGCGGATTCTTGAAAACCGCGAAAACTTCTGGCGCGAATGCGAAATTTACGGCGAGTTGTAACGGCCCGCGTACACCGTGGCGATACAAGCTCTTCGTTTTAGTATATTGCCGCCGGTGACCGGACATGTCCGTAAACAGCCTTGGAGATGAAAATTTACCTTTTAGACAAAAAGGCGGGGGGCGGGTGGTAAAGGCCCCCCCCCCCC
>JAEWMM010000157.1 GCA_023457175.1 Bacillota bacterium
ACCCCGATGGCATAGGCCAACTGCACCTCGCAGCGGCGGGCCAACCCTGCGGCAACCACATTTTTGGCCACCCAGCGCGCGGCATAGGCCGCCGAGCGATCTACCTTGGTCGGATCCTTACCCGAGAACGCGCCGCCGCCGTGGCGGGAATAGCCGCCGTAGGTATCGACGATGATCTTTCGGCCGGTCAGGCCGCTGTCACCCTGCGGGCCGCCGATAACAAACCGGCCGGTGGGGTTGACAAAAATTTTGGTATCGGCGTCCAGCATATCAGCGGGAATGACCTTTTCGACCACCTCGCGAATGATGTCGGTCCGGATGGTCGCAAGCGCGGCGTCCGCCGCATGCTGTGAGGAAACCACAACGGTGTCCACCCGCACCGGCGCATTGTTCTCGTCGTATTCGACCGTGACCTGTGTCTTGCCGTCGGGGCGCAGGTAGCTGAGCGTGCCGTCCTTGCGCACCTCGGTCAGGCGCTTGGCCAGCCGGTGCGCCAGCGCTACGGGCAGCGGCATCAGCTCGGGCGTTTCGTCGCAGGCAAAGCCGAACATCATGCCCTGGTCGCCCGCGCCGTTTTCATCCTGCTCGGCGCTGTTGCCCGCTTTTTTTTCAAGCGCATTGTCCACGCCCAGCGCAATATCGCCCGACTGCTCGTCGATAGAGGTCAAAACAGCGCAGGTGTTGCCGTCAAAGCCAAAGGTCGCGCTGTTGTAGCCGATATCGAGCACAACCTCGCGCACCAGCTTAGGGATATCGACATAGCACTGGGTCGAAATTTCGCCCATGACCATCACCATGCCGGTGGTGCAGCAGGTCTCGCAAGCCACGCGGCCGTTGGGGTCCTGTTCCATTATCGCATCGAGCACGGCGTCGGAAATCTGGTCGCAGATCTTATCGGGATGCCCTTCGGTAACCGATTCGGAAGTAAAAAGATAATGTGCCATAGTCTCGTTCCTTTCTATCAATCGTATTTATCGGTTTATTTCTGCCATAAATAAAAATCGCGTCCGGCTTTTAAGTGTCGGACGCGAAAAAAGCTTATCTTTCGGTTGACACCGCAGGATTTAGCACCTTGCATAAGTTTGTGCAGGTTGCCGGGCATCGCAGGGCCTGTTCCCTCCGCCACTCTTGATAAGTAAGTTATTTAGTTTAGTTTATTCTACCACATCGGTAGGTGATTGTCAACACGAATATTTATCGGTCGTATTTTGTCAAGCAGCATCAAATTTTACAAGCGGCATACCGATCTTCAGGATAACGCAGGACGGAAAATCTGCCGTCAGGCTATCAGCATCAAAGCTGCTCCGAGGGGATATTGCCTGCGGCGCCGGGCGCGTCGACCATCGTGATAAAATGCTTAATATGCGCCGACATCCTTTTATAAACCGGGAAGGTCAGAAGCGAAATGGCAGTGCCCTTGATCAGGTTAAACGGCAGCGCGCCATAGAGCAGGTAGGTGTTGGTATCCTTTATCAAAGGGTTTACCTTCGAGCAGGCTTTAAAGATAGCCTCCATTGGCATTACCGTGGAGAAAAACGGCAGAAGCAGAAACTTGTTGGCCAGCACACCGACGACCGCCAGCGCCACCGTACCGCCGACGCAGGCCAGCACGGCGCCCTTTTTAGTGTGGTGACGACGGTAGATGGTCGCGGCCGTGACGACAAAGGACGAGGTGATGATAAAATCCGCCAGCTCGCCGACGCCGCCGGTGGTCGTCGAAAAGAAATGCACGAACGCCTTGATAAAGACCATTACCATACCGGCCATCGGCCCGAGGATAAAGCTGCCGATTAAAATTGGTACCGCCGAAGGGTCCAGCTTTAAAAACGGGGGCATAAAGGGCACCGGCATCTCAAAAAACATGAGGATGGTTGCGATTGCAGCAAACATGGCTGTAACGGTGACTCTGCGTACTTTTACAGTTGCTTTCATAGGACTACATCTCCTGATTTTTATTTGCTGCTTTTGGGAAAACAAAAAGCCCATGTCGATCGACACGGGCTAAACGGCAAGCAAACACCCCTTGCGAAATGCAAAAGGTATTGTTTACCTGTTTCTTTCATCCGGACTATACCGTCGGTTTCGGAATCTCACCGAATCTGCCTGCCATAGTAACATGACCGGCTCGCGGACTTGCGGCCAAATGCCGATTACCGCCGGTGGGGAATTACGCCCCGCCCTGAAACAGCTTTGTATTTATTATATGCGGTATTGATGCGATTGTCAAGCAGACGACTGCTAAAATAGCGGGCAAATATATTAACAAAACGACGTTAAAAAATGGTACAATAATCAAAAACACAGCCTGTGGTGCTAAAAGGAGTCTGAAAATATGTCGGAATATCAAATCAGCGCGGCAAATCTGACGCTGATTAAACAGTGCCAGCAAAGCGAAATGGATGAGTATTACATCTATCAGGCCATTGCCAAAACGTTAAAAAACGACGACGACCGAAAAACGCTGCTGCTGATTGCCGAATCAGAGCGTCAGCATGCCGGTTGCTGGCAAAAATATACGCGGACAGCCGTTAAGCCCAACCGGAAAAAGATTTGGTTTTATGCGTTGATCGCAAAGGTTTTCGGCTATACCTTTGCGATAAAGCGGATGGAAGGCGGCGAAGACAAGGCCGGGAAAATGTATGCCCGGCTTGCCGCCGAAGTACCAGAGGCGGAGGAAATAGCGCAGGAAGAGCATGAGCACGAGCAAATGCTGATAGACATGCTGGATGAGGAGCGGCTGCAATATGTCGGCTCGATGGTGCTCGGACTCAACGACGCGCTGGTCGAGCTGACCGGGACGCTGGCCGGCCTGTCGTTCGCACTGCAAAATAACCGTCTGAT
>JAEWMM010000158.1 GCA_023457175.1 Bacillota bacterium
CAAAAACAGTCCCCCGGACTGTTTTTGCTCCCTCTCCTGCGCTTTTTAACGATAAAGCTACGATGGGGCTCCGCCCCAAACCCCGCAAGCTTTTTGAAAAAAGCTTGATCAAAAACTTTAGTTACACACCTTGGATAAACGCCGTTAAACTTTAATTTATAATTGTTATAACAAACAAAAACGCAGGATTTTTTTAATCTCCTGCGTTTTTGTTTACTGTATTTTATTTACAGCGCCACAATAATTGGCTGATGCGAGACGGCGGGCAAAAATTTTTCAAGCAGATCCGCTGTTTTCAGCTTAATGCTGCTGGTGTTCTGACACGGGTGGCAGCCGATATATTCGCCCTTGAGCACATCTGCGTCGATCAGCAGCTGCACGCGGTTTTCGGTGTCGTTCATCAGTCCCGTGATGCTGACGCTGCCGGGCGCCACGCCCAGAAGCCGCTCCATAAAATCCTCGTTCGCAAAGCTTAAACGCGCCACGCCAAGCTGCGCGGAGAAATCCTTGGTTTTAAAGGGCTTGTCTCCGGGCATCATCAGCAGGTAGAATACCGTCTGCTGGCGGTTGCATAAAAACAGGTTTTTGCAGATGAGCACGTCGAGCGCGGCGTCGATGACATTGCAGACCGCCATCGTCGTGGCGGGCGCGTGGTCGGTGCGCGCATATGCAATGCCCAGCCTGTCCAGCAGGTCGTAGGTGTCGAGTTCCCGTTTAAGGCGCCCCTCATTGCTTGCGGGGCGGCCGGTAAAAATTTGCATCCTAATCATTCCTTGGCGTCATTTTGTCGGGTATACCGATAGTATTGTACCACGCCGGCGCTAAAATAGCAAATGCAGGGATGCGCCGCCGGCGGTTGCTTTGAAAAGCTCTGACCGGCGAGTACAAAACTTTGGCGCGCCGTCTTTATCACAGCGCGCTCCGGTTATTTGGCGGGCTATAACGCCGGCACGCAGGGCCGGCAAATGAGGCTGTGCTATTACACGTAGAAACCGTTTGCAAAATATACAAAACCTGTTTTTTTGCTTTGTACATCCCTATAAAAATGACGTGACAAACCATTCCACAATTGACGAATGCAATATTTAAGTTTAAAATATAATATAGAAAATTTTATGCAATTACAAATAAACCTGAAATTTTAGTGAGGTGAATCGATGGTCTTGAAAAATGATACCGCCGCCTCGCTGGTCGATGTCGCCTACCGGCGGATTCGAGAGGATCTGGCCAAAGGCGATCTGACACCGGGTGAAAAGCTGAACGTCCGGCTGTTGACCGAGCGCTATGAGGTCAGCGATACGCCGGTCAAGCAGGCGCTGAACCGGCTGATGGTTGAGGGCGTGGTCGAAAGCATTCCGCGCAAGGGGATGAAGGTCAAGCGCATCACCTGGGGGGAAATTGAAGAAATTTTGGAATTTCGTATCATGATGGAGCGCTTTTATGCCCCGAAGGTTATGACGGCGCTCTCGAACGATGTGCGGCTGCAAAAGGCGTTTGACGAAAATCTCACCGAGCATCTGCGGCTGGCGCAAAGCTACGGCACGCTTGAGGAGCATCAGACCGTTTACCGGCTTGACCAGCAGTTTCACCGCATGTATCTGGTGTGCGGCGGCAGCCGGAAGGCGCTGCAGGTGTTCGACAGCCTCAATTCGCATATCTACGCCACCTATCTTTTTGACCGGCAGCCCAGAGAAAAGACGATCAGCGGCGCGTTGGAGCACCGCGCCGTTTACGAGGCCATTCTGGCCGGCAACCTTGAGGAACTGCTCTCACTTTTAGAGCTGCATAATAAAAATGCGCGCGAAATTATTTATCTGACCCTTAAAATCAACAGCCGCATTGTTTGACAGGCGCGTTGAAAGGCTGCTGTCCAAGCGCTTGTGCGCAAGAGCATAGCCGGCCCGCCACGGGTATTTGCGCGATTGCGCGCCGCAGCGCTGCCTGTCACAGGCGGACGGCAGCGCCGGTATCAATGCCGGTGCAGCTTATGTTTTAGGAACCTGCATAAATCCATGCCGTCAGGCATCAGACGGGCGCGTCGCAGTGCTCAAACCTTTCGAGCCTGACATCGCCATAGCCGATATGAAACGTCGTCGTTTCAATGCCGTAAGGCGGGTTGTGGGGCCCGTAAAAGGTTTCCGCCTGTAGAATAACTTCGTAGTAGGCCGAATCGGGCAGCTTTTGAACACTGGGGATTTTATCCCGCCAGAATTGCCTTGGCGCGCCGTAATAAGCCGCAATCGCATAGCGCGCCGGATCGTCAAGCGCCTAAGCAGCGCCTGCTGCGCTGCCTCGGACGATAGTTTAGCCTGCGCTCTTGCGGAAACGACTGTTATAAGCATAATGCCGGCGGCGAGGATAACAATTACAAAAGAAGCGGCTTTGCGCATCAAAATACCTCCTGATACCGATGCCAAGCATAGTATGCCCTGCGTGCGCCGCAACCTTGCGCCGGCAGGAACGGCGTCATGACCGACGGGTCTATAGCCGGTTAACGCAAAACCACCCGGTTTTTGCGGTTTGCAGCAGTTTGAGCATCACGCTGACGGATAACGCCGTCTTGCCTGCATGCGGTTGAGTTTAAAGGTTTATAAAAGCATCGAATAAATAAGCTCAACCGCGATGTTTTCGGCGCTGCCGCGTGGTTCGCCTCTCAGGCGGCCGCCTGCCCTGACCACCGAAAAATAGCCGCGCAAATACAACGGCGCTTTTGGCGCTGACCGACTCTAAAACGCCCGCCCGTTTTATAACATCACGATAAAAAAGGAGAAACAGTATGCTGGACAAGGAAACGATTATCAAACGCATTGAGGACAAAGGGCTGGTTGCGGTGGTGCGCGCCGAAACCGCCGATCAGGCGCAGCGCATTACCGAGGCGTGCCTTGAAGGGGGCTGCGCTTCGATAGAGCTGACCTTTACGGTGCCGGGCGCGCACCGCGTTATCGAGGCGCTGGCCAAGGCCTACACGCCCGACCAGATTATGCTGGGCGCGGGCACCGTGCTCGACAGCGAGACGGCCCGCATCGCGATTCTCTCAGGCGCGCAATATGTTGTCAGCCCCTGCTTTGACGCCGACGCAGCCAAGCTCTGCAACCGCTACCGCCTGCCCTACATGGCGGGCTGCATGACGCTTAAAGAAGCTATCACCGCAATGGAGGCGGGCTGCGACATTCTTAAAATCTTTCCCGGAGACCTGTTCGGCCCCCAGATTTTAAAGGCGATCCACGGGCCGATTCCCTACGCCAAGATGATGCCCACCGGCGGCGTCGATGTCGATAATGTCGCGCAATGGATCAAGGCCGGCGCTGTCGCCGTGGGCGCGGGCGGTTCGCTGACCGCGGGCGCCAAGACCGGCGACTACGCTAAAATTACCGCCACCGCCCGCCGGTTCATTGCGAATATTCAGGCGGCGCGCGGCGCTTGAGGCGCATTTGATGAGGACGTACCAAATCGGGCTGCTGGGCCTTGGCGTCATGGGCAGCAGTCTGGCTAAAAACTTGATTAACCGCGGCTTTGCCACGGCGCTGACCGGCAGGGACGAGGCCGAGCGCAGCCGCTTTGACCACACGGGCGACTATAAAATTTTTGATACCAACGAGGCGTTTGTCGCCGCGCTGCAAAAGCCGCGCGTTATCTTTTTGATGATTACGGCGGGCAGACCGGTGGATATGGTCATCGAGGCGCTGCTGCCGCTGCTTGACGCGGGGGACGTGCTCATTGACGGCGGTAACTCGTTTTACCGCGACACCGACCGCCGCTGCGACCTGTTGGCCGAAAAGGGCATCCATTTTCTCGGCGTGGGCGTGTCCGGCGGCGAAAAGGGCGCGCTTGAGGGCCCGAGCATGATGGCGGGCGGCAGCCGCGCCGCGTGGGAAGCTTCCCGCCCGTTTTTGCAGGCGATCGCCGCCCGCACCGGAGATGGCGCGCCCTGCTGCGACTACCTTGGGGCGCAGGGCGCGGGGCACTATGTCAAAATGGCGCACAACGGTATTGAGTACGGCATGCTGCAGCTTATCGCCGACGTTTACCACCTGATGACGCAGGGCATGGGTTATTCGCCCGCGCAGGCGGCCGGGGTGTTCTCGCGCTGGCGCGAGGGGGCGCTGTCGGGCTATCTCATCGATATTACGGCGCTGGTGCTGGGCAAAACCGACCCCGACACCGGCGACGCGCTCGTCTTAAGAATCTGCGATATGGCAGGGCAGAAGGGCACCGGCAACTGGACGCTGCACGAGGGCATCGACCGTGGGGTATATATTCCGACCATCGCCGAGTCGGTGTTCGCGCGCGGCCTCTCACAGAAGAAGGCGCTGCGGCAGGCCGGCAGCCGTTTGCCGGGCGGCCCGCCTGAAAAGGCCGTCTTTACCGAAGAAATGCTGCGTCAGGCGTTGCTGGCGGGCTTTGTCTGCTGCTACGCGCAGGGACTGGAGCTGATTGCGGCCGCAAGCGACGCGTTCGGCTGGGCGATCGACCTTGAAAAGGCCGCCGCGCTCTGGCGCGAGGGCTGCATCATTCGCAGCGCAATGCTTTCGGACATCATGCAAAGCTGCCGTGAGCAGCCGGGACTGCCCAGCCTGATGCTGTCGCCGCGCTTTGCTTCGCTGCTGCAAGATTTGTCGGCCGGTTGGAGACGCACCGTGGCGGCGGCGGTACAAAGCGGTATTGCCGCGCCGACGCTGGCTTCGACATTGGGTTATTACGACAGCTACCGCACCGACCCTATGCCCACGGCGCTGGTGCAGGGGCTGCGCGACTGCTTTGGCGCGCACACCTACCGCCGGGTGGATAAAGAGGGCGATTTTCACACCGATTGGGAGCGCTGAGCGGCAAAGGCCGCGCAGACTGTCAAAGAAGTGGATTTCGTAAAGCTAAGCACCGGGGGAATAGTGTGAAAGGGGGGCGGCGGGCCCCCACTTTCGGGTCGAGGCGCAGAAAGTGCGCCGGATTGCTCACCCGCAGGCGACAAAACTGGCAAAATTGCCCGTTTTGCGAAGCTAGGCATAAAACGGCTGAGCCGTGCGAAGACTTTTTTGACAAGCTGAGCAAC
>JAEWMM010000159.1 GCA_023457175.1 Bacillota bacterium
GCCTTGGAAAGCCCCGTGACGGCAAGCGCGGGTATGGTGTTATCGAAGTCGTGCAGGGTCAGCCGGTCTGCGCGCTGCACCGTTTTGAGTAACGATTGCTTTTTTGTCGGCCACAGCGCAAAATCCCGCCGCACAACGCTGTGCAGCGGGATTTTTTATCACTCTGTGATATCACCCGATAGCGGTACCGCAGGGCACCGAATCGTCCACAAAAATAACCTTGCAGCCGCTTGGTTCACTCGTCGCGGCCAGCAGCATGCCTTGGCTCTTCTCGCCGCCGAACTTGGCGGGTTTTAGGTTCGCAACCACAATAATCTTGCGGCCGACCAACTCTTCGGGCTGATATTCTCCTTTTATGCTCGACACAATCTGCCGTCCGCCCAAACCGTCGTCGAGCGTCAGCTTCAACAGACTGCGCGCTTTGGGCACCTCGACGCATTCGAGCACCTTGCAGACTCTAAAGTCGAGCTTGGCAAAGTCGTCGATCGCAATTTCCGGCTTTAAGGGCGCGGCGGCGTCAATTGCCTTTTCCGCAACAGGCGCTTCGGGCTGCGCGGCGGCCAGCTCCTCGGCGGTAGCGGGGGTGGAGAAATCGAGCAGCGGCAGGTAACGCGCCTTGTCGATCGCGTGCAGGAACAGATAAAGTCGCGGACCGCGCTCTTTATTCAGCAGCAGCTGGTAAACGTTTTTGAAGAACCGCCCCTGCTTTGCTTTAATCTCCTTATCATCCCCGCCCGGAAACACGGTGCGCGAGACCGAATAGAGGAAGGTGTTCAAGTCATCCAGACTGTCGTCCACCGTCGAGAGATGCTCAAACAAGAGCTTGATCTCCTGCTTTTCGTCGTCGGAAAGCGCGTCATAGACCCCAAAATCGCGAATGCTGCGCAGCCTGTAGGCATTTTCTGGCGAGCATTGCTCCAGCCAGAACCGGGCCAGCGCCAGACGCTCGGCAAAATCCGCGCGCTTATAGGGCGTGCCGATCTTTTCAAACACCGTCTCAAGCGCGTCGAGATTAAAGTCCACCGTGCTGCCAAGCTGCACCAGCTGGCTCATCGGCACGGTATTGACCTCGTGACCCGGCACCTCAACGTTATACATAATCGCGTTGAGGCGTTCGTCCCCCTTGCCCGCGCGGTAGTCGTTGAGCGCCTTGTCAAACTCGAAATACTGGCGCAGAATCTCCTCGTCAAAGCAAAAGTCGAAGGCTTTAAGCGGCTCGGTCTTGGAATAGAGCCACAAAATGACCTCGGGCTGATAGATTTTAAGCAGCGTCTCGGGCGTAAGGTTTAAGCCTGACGAACCGGACATCTTGCCGGTCATACCCTTGATGCCTATAAACTCATAGCCGGTAAAATACGGCGCTTCGTAGGCGTAGATTTTATCCGAAATAATGCGGCTGGTCTGATAGCTGCCGGTGGGGGAGGCATGATCCTTGCCGCCCGGCTCAAAGTCAACGCCCTCGGCCTTCCAGCGCATCGGCCAGTCGATCTTCCAGGCCAGCTTGGCGCGGCTGCCGTTGACAAAATCGTAGTCGCCCTCATAGCCGCACTTGCAGGTAAAATGACCGGTCGTGCAATCCTCTGAAAAGGAGGTGAAGGTCGTGGTATCCCTGTCGCATTCGGGGCAGTAGACGATGGCGGGGGAATAGGCCTCGCGCTCGCCCTCAACTGCATCCTGCGTGCGGAAGCTGTCGAGAATGTCAAAAATCTCGCCCCGGCGGCGCAGCGCGTGAATGATGTCCTGATTATAGCGCCCCGAGCGGTATTCGGCAGCCTGATAGCGGAAATCCACCGCGATGCCAAAGCGCGCAAGCGAGCGTTCAAACTCCCGCTCAAAGTGCTTGGCGTAGCTTTCGCAGCAGCCAAAGGGGTCGGGCACGTCCACATAGGGCTTGCCGATGTGGCGGCTCCACGCCTCAGGTACATTTTTGGGCACCTTGCGGAAGCGGTCGTACTCATCCCACGAGAAAAGCAGCTTTGCCTTTTTGCCCGCCTTCTGCAACGCGCGGCAGACAAAATAGCTTGTAGCGATATCGCGGAAATTGCCGATGTGCACCGAGCCCGAGGGGCTGATGCCCGCAGCGCAGACATATTCCGCCTTATCCGGCTTTTTTGTAATAATTTCATTGGCGATTGCTTCTGACCAATGCATAACTTCAGACCATCCCTTTCACTGCAAATGCAAAGCACGCGCAGACCCTTTCGGAATCGATGCCGCGCATGCGTATTTGATACTGCCATATCGCTAAAAAGTCGAATACATTTTCGCCTGCCGGGACAATACGAAAAGCGGATTGTCGTCCACGGTGGCGAGGGGGTAAAAGCAGGACGGAAAATCTGCCGTAAAGATATCAATTTTTTAGCGAGACAGCAGTATTATGCCATTATCCTTAGAATTTTACTATAAAGGGCTTTAAAAGTCAAACATTCGCCCGCCTTTATTCGGCATACCGCATCGGCAGCCTTTTTTGGCGCCGCTATTGATTTGAATGCGTGTTATGCTATACTTTTATTATAATTTTCTTACGCCGTGCGCAAGTTTTTACTAAAGAAATGAGGAGATCTTCGATGCTGTCTTACCAGGCCCTCGGGTTAGAGAACGCCCGAAACCTGCTTAAAAAAGCCTACGAGGGGCGTTATGCCGTCGGGGCGTTTAACTTCATCTCAATCGAGCAGCTCAACGGCATTTTTGATGCCTGCGTGCAAAAGCGCTCGCCGGTCATTCTGTTGGGGTCGCCCAAGCTGTGCCGCCAGTTTGAACCGCGCATGCTCGCCCGTATGGCACAGGCCGGACGCGAGCGCGTGCTTGAGCAGGGGCTTGATATCCCCACCGTCCTGCATCTGGATCACGGCCTTTGTTACGACCACTGTGTCACCGCTATCCAAAACGGCTTTTCGTCGGTGATGATTGACGGCAGCGCCCTGCCCTTTGCCGAAAATGTAGCGCTGACCCGCCAGATTGTGGAATATGCCCACGCCTACGGCGTGACGGTGGAGGGTGAGCTGGGCGTGCTGGACACCGAATCCAACGCGCAGAGCTATTTTCCGCAGCGGCCTTACACCGACCCTGAGCAGGCGGCCGAGTTCGTCGAAAAAACCGGCGTGGACAGTCTGGCTGTCGCCGTCGGTACCTCGCACGGCATGGTCAAATACCTGCCCAACCCCGACGGCAGCTACCCCGAGCTGCGCTATGATATTCTGGACAGGCTTGAGACGCTGCTGCCCGGCTTTCCCATTGTGCTGCACGGCGCTTCCTGCCTGCCGTATAAATACATCGAGATGATCAACCGCCACGGCGGTAAAATTGTGCATGCCGCGGGCATTCCGGAATATCAGATCGCCAACGCCGCAAAAATGGCGGTGTGCATGGTCAATATTGCCTCCGACGGCTGGCTGGCCGCGCTTGCCCTCACGCGAAAGGTGCTGGCCGAGAACCCGACCGCCATCGACGGGCGCATCTATTCCTTGCAGGTGCGACCCGAATTAAAAGAGCTGTACTGCCATAAAATCGACATGCTCGGCAGCGCAGGCAAATGCTGACACCGGACGGGTGCAAAGGGCGCGAACTGCAAAGCGGAATCAACGCCAAAAGCGACGGTCTGCATCTGCCGGATAGCTATAAGGTGGTTTTATGAAAAACACGACAAAAGCGTACATCGCCGTTGCATTTCAGTCATTGATTGTTGGTTTCTCTTTCTTATTTGTCAAAATTGCGCTTAAAAGCGCCGATGCCGTTTCTCTGCTGGCGCACCGGTTTACATTCGCAGCGCTTGGCATCTTCATTTACAGCCTCTTAAGCCCCAATAAAATAAAGGTCGGTATTGCGGACTGGCTCAAAATCGCACCCTACAGCATCGCTTATCCGATCGGTTTCTTTTCGCTACAAACCTTGGGGCTGCAAATCATATCCTCCTCCGAGGCGGGAATTGTGCATGCTACCGTCCCGGTCTGGACGCTTATCGCCGCCAAGCTCCTGCTAAAAGAACAGGTCGGAGGGCTGCAAAAGCTTCTGATGCTTATATCCGTTTCGGGCGTCATCTTTATCAACATCATGGGCGGTTTTAATATTGGCGGCCGCAGCTATCTCGGCTTTTTGTTTATTCTGCTGTCGGCCATATCCTTCGCCGTTTATACGGCGCTGACCAAAAGGCTGTCCAGAGTCTATCCTGTCTTTTCAATCGTCTATGTCATGAGCATAACAGGCTGCATTGTTTTTAACCTGATTTCGGTCGGGCGGCATCTTGCAGGCGGCAGCATCGTCGCCTATTTTAAGCCGTTTTCAGACCTTTCGTTCGTTTGGGCCATGCTCTATCTGGGCGTGCTTTCGTCCTTGATAACGGCCCTGCTTTCGACCTATGCATTACGCAGGCTAGAAGCGACCAAGGTCGGCCTGTGCAACAATGCGTCCATTATTGTGACTATTCTGGCCGGGCCGATCTTTTTGCACGAATCGCTGTATTACTATCATTACATCGGAATGGGAGCCATCCTGGTCGGAACCATCGGCTTCAACTTAATAAGGCCGGCCCAAAAAGATGCTGATAAAACATAAAAGCCCTCCAATCGACCATGCAACTGGAAGGCTCTTTAAGTATAGACGCCATTTAATCAACCGTTATCGCCCGCCGTTTTTAAACAGCATCATCATTTCGCGCGTCAGGCTTAAATTGTCGGGCTGCAGCGCAATCTCCTCGCGGGTAAACCACTCGGCCGAGGCGAGCTCGTCGGTTTGCAGCGTGACGGCGGTGTCACCGTCCACCTCGGCGAAAAAGCCGCAGAGCAGCGAGCTTGAAAAAGCCCACGGCTGGCTTTTATAATAGGTGATGTTCTTGACCCTCAGGCCGACCTCCTCCATCACCTCGCGCGCCACCGTTTGCTCAAGCGTCTCGCCGATCTCGGTAAAGCCCGCCACCAACGCGTAGTTGGAATAGGGTCGCCCGGCATATTTGGTCATTAGCAACCGGTCCCCCGCGGTAATCGCCACAATGACGCCGGGGGATATTTTAGGGTACACCATCTGCCCGCAGGAGACGCATTGCAGCATGCGTTCCTTGTCGCTGGGCGTCAGCGGCTGTCCGCACCGGCCGCAGAACTTGTTTTCTTGATACCAGTTGTACAATTGCCATGCGATAAAGCCTGCAAAGGCCAGATCACCCGGCAGCACGGTGCGAAACAGCGTAATGTTCTCAAGGCCAAAACCGTCGGGCGCGGCGTAGCCGGGCGCGCGCAGCAAAAAATAATCGGTGTCGTCAATCGAGAATAAAAACGTACAGTCGCCGGGGTCGGCGTCAAGCTGTGCAAGCGTCGGGTAGCGAACCTCCTCCCCGTTTTTGCGGCACAGCACGGCATTTTGATCAAAAACAAATACGGTATCCGTCCCGCGGGGGTTTTTGACATGAAAGGCGTTATCATATTTCTTGGGTGCAATATCCTGTATCACGCGAAACTTCCTTTGTCGTTAATTTAACGGCGGCGCAGGCCGGCCACCGCCATTATTAAAACGATTATAGCATCCCGCTGCAGAAAAGTCATGTCCGCCCGTTTAATATCTTTTTAGCAGAGCGCCGGATGTATGATACAAAGCGCCATTAAAACAGCAGCGTGGATTGGCGCCGGTATTTTTTCCCGCTCATAAGAGGATGCAGGTGGACGGGCAACCGCTAAAAGACGGCGGATGGCATGAAAAGGCCCGGTTCGCCATTAGTATTAAAGGGCCAATTAATGCTATCATGATTTTTTAACAGGCGGCAGAACCGCCTCGGCCTGTTAGAAAGGTCAAAACCGAAGAAAAGGTCACATAAATTAAAAATTCCGGTTAAGCTAGGGGGTTTTTCCAATCGGCATTTTTTCGCAGGAAAAGGGTCTGTATGGGTCCGAGGTGCAGGCAGTGACACAATCGGGTGACTGCGCCGTCTATCGGTTTATCGGTCCGGGTGGAGAAGGCATCGTCACCTGCCATCAGGTTTTCCCCGGTATTGAGCTGCTGTATAACGATTTTCACATGGGCTGCTGCTTTGGCAGCAAGTGTGCCTGCCCCGATATCATGGAGATTAACCATTGCCACCATGGGCGTTTTGAGTGCGAATTTGACAACGGCACTTGCGCCTACCTTGAGGAGGGCGACCTTGCGGTCAACCTTTTGAGCAACCGGACCAAGAACCCGTGCTTTCCGTTGGAGCATTATTACGGCGTATCGGTCGTTATCGACATCACTGAGGCGCCGCATGCCATCTCGTCGGTGCTCGGCAATATTCCCATCGACCTTCTCGCGCTGCGCGACAGGCTCTGCGGCGACAACTGCTGCTTTATCATGCGCGCGACCGACTCGATCGAGCACATTTTCTCCGAGCTTTACACCGTGCCCGACGCTGTTAAGCCCGGCTATTTTAAGCTGAAGGTGCTTGAGCTGCTGCTGTTTCTCAGCATCGTCGACATCTCCGGCGGACAACGTCAGCGGCTGTATTTCCATAAGGATCAAGTGAAAATTATCAAGCGTATCAAGCATTATATCACCGAAAATATCGAAAGTCATTATACACTAAAATCGCTTTCTGAACGTTTCAACATTCCGCTGACCACCATGAAGCTCTGCTTTAAAGGGGTTTACGGCACTTCAATTTACGCCTTTATCCGTTCTTACCGCATGCAGGCCGCCGCGCTTCTGCTGGCCCAAAGCAATGAGAGCGTCACCGATATCGCAGGCCAGGTGGGCTACGCCAACGCCAGTAAATTCTCCGGCGCGTTTAAACAGGTTGTTGGCCTGTCCCCGCTACAATACCGCCAAAAGACCCGGCTGGGCAGATAAGCAGCGTCCGCAAACCGGCTGACAGCGGGCACATGTACGCCTTGTCAAAGGCGCTTTTCTTGCGGCGCGGGTTATTTGGCGCTAACTCGCGCCGCTTTTTTCAGCTTCCCGCTGATTTTCCAGCACTTAGAGCGGCGTCGGTTTTCAAGTTTTTGTCCAAATGGAGTGAAAAACATCGGTGCGGAGTGGCGC
>JAEWMM010000160.1 GCA_023457175.1 Bacillota bacterium
GCTGGTGGCGGTCGGGGCAATGGTGGATATTGTCCTCACATATGCGGCTGATATCGCCGGGCTTAACATCTCGACCAACGGAGCTATAGCGGCGATTGTAGCGCTGTGGATTGTGTTCAATGAGTTAATTTCCATCTTAGAAAATATCCGCGACATTGGCGTAAATCTGCCGCCTTGGTTGCTGCCGCTGGCCGAGTACGCAAAAAAGGTGACCGAGGCGAGTGTGACGCTGCCGGATGATAGGAAGGAGCTGTAGCTGTGCAAAAGCTGATCATGCCATTTAAGCGGCAAATGATGCTGTGCGGATATAAAAATGCGCAGTATCTCGCCTATTGGAAATACGCGCATTATGGCGTGGATATCTCCACAATACAGGGCGGCGCAGGTACAGACCCAACTATCTACGCGAGCGGTGAGGGCGTTGTCGTGGCTGCGGGTAAAGACAACGCCCTCGGCTGGGGTTTGGCGGTGCTGTACAAGGATTGCTATAACCACAAGACCGGCAAAAGTTGCGATCTGGTGGCGCGGTACATGCATATGCAAGAGATATATGTGACAACCGGGCAGACGGTTAAGGCAGGCGATAAGCTGGCAGTCGAGGGCAAGGAGGGCACCGGCGATTACCACCTACACATTGAGTTCGATACCGATACCACGTGGCCAGTATATACGCCTCAGGTTGCTGCCGGGAAAACCTTCTGGAAAAAGGGCACGGACAGCACCGTCAACCCGTCTCATGTGCTGCACGTTGGCGAGGGGCAGGAGATTGTCAAACCTACCTATAACCCCGCATGGCTTAATGCGGAGGATTTTGTTATCCCTGTGGCGGCGGTGGAGGACACCACGGATTACAAGGCGCTGTATGAGGCCGAAAAGGCCGCGCACGAGGCGCTGAAGGTGGGTCTGGCGGCGCTGATGGAAAAGTATAAATAATATAATAAAAGCCGCCGATCATTCGGCGGCTTTAACTTTTAGTCGGAGCGAAATATTACTTACCAGCCATAGAGCATTGGCACAAAAAATCATTATCCAGCAATATAAAGTCATCAATTTCAGGAATGATATCCTTTGATATGTATTGCCCTTTGACGGTTACAATTACCACAATCTTTCCCATGCTCTTTAGTTGCCGATACACATTGATGTAATCGCTGTCTACGCTATATATGAATGCTGTATCATATGAATTGTATTGCGCCTTGCTGATAGCGTTTAAAGCAAGATTTATATCGGTACCTTTTTCAACTTTATAATATGAGCTTCTGTCGGAAATATCCATTGGCTTGTTGTCATTAGTCGGCCTCGCTAAATATCTTCCGAACACTACATCTATGTATCGTTTGTTTGCTAAACCCAATAACCACTTGTAGTTTCCATGCAGCTTAGTATCCTGCATTAAAAAGTCATCCGGCTTGGGTGCGAATATGTACCCCTTAACATGATCCATGCCTTTAGAGGTTGACACTTTTCTAAACAATAGGTCATAATCAATTTTAGGCCACGCCACACCATCTAAGGTTGCATAATATTTTTGTAGGGAAATTTCAAAATTCATATGGTCCATAAACGTCATGCTGCGTAACATAAATACCCCCAAAATCCGATGGGGCGAGTTACCTCGCCCCAAAATCGTTACCCAACGCAGAGGGCAGGTTAATAAACCATCCTCTACATTTATAGTATATCCAGTTTTACTTGAAATGCAACAGTTTTTTGAAAATTCATAAATTTATATTTAGTTAAACTAAAAAGTATTGCATGATGTGCTCAACCATGCGAAAGACAGAACCCGGAGGTTTGCACCTTCGGCTTTTGCTGATTTCGTAACCCACTTTGTAACCCGCTTTTTAGCGTTGGGTTGATAATTTGGTATTCTTATTGGAATAATGATAGCTCAAAGATGGCTTTATAATGCGTAAAATTAAGATTTCATATACTGACATTTCTAATATTTTAGAGTTCGAATCCCGTTACCTGCTCCAAAAATCTCGTTTAAGCGATTCCGCTTAAACGAGATTTTTTCATAGGGGGCTTAGCCCCCCTCTTGACGGTGGTTTTCTCCGCCTTCGGCTCTAAAAACCGCCTGTCACCCCATAGATGAAAGCGGTCGATGGCTGCGCCCGACCGCTGGAACGACTGCGCAAGCCTTTAGCAGCGCTAAAAATAAAGAATATCCACACGCCCTTCCCTTGCCGGTGCATTAACAAATGATATAATGTGTTTCATTATGCGTGGTATGGGGAGGGCGATGCTTCAAATCAACCTCAAAAGTGAGCTGGCATATATATCGAAAGAAGCACATAAGAAACGCCCGAAAAATGGATTTTGAATGCCATTTTTCGGGCGTTGGCTTTTCCGGGAATGTGTCTGCCGCTTTTCTCTGAAATTTTCTAGTATAGCACTTCGGACATGGTCTAGATGATCTTGGTTCTTACACACATCCTTCCGACATATCCGAAAGAGGCGGACGGTCTGCTTTGGCGCGTGTAATAATCCGGCTGGACCGCCGAATTTTCCGCAGCAGCCGCCGGCATTCTGCGGCGGTTTGCCAGCTGGGCGCGACGCCCCCGTACTGTACCGCCACAAAGTACCCGGTCAGCGCCTGTGCCTCGGCAAGCGGAACCGGCCGCCGCAGTGAAAGCGCCTGCAAACGGGCCAGATACTCCATCGGCGTTTCGGAACGGGTACGGTGGACCCGCAAAAGGCGCCCGAAGCCCAACAGCCCCCGGTAGCTGCGCAGCACCGACTCAAGCGGCGTTTTAGGCGGTATGAGTGCAAGCAGCCGCTTTTTGCCTATGCGGTAAAGCAGGCGCACTAAACGGGCCAAAGCCAGCGCAGCCACCAATACCCCGTCGGCAAGACCCCGCAGCAGCAGCCCTAACAGCCGTATTGCCGACAGTAACCCCGCACCCGAGCGCCACAACGGACGGGCGGAGACAGGCGCTTTTTGCGGCAGGCGCAGGTTCAGCAACCCAACCAGCAGCCGCACCAGCATAACAAAGGTCATAATTGCAAAACAGGCGCCCAGAATAATAATTGGCAGCGGATTAACGGGGCCGTACTCTTGCGCCAGCGCAATCGCTTCGTCAAACGCGTTGGACCTGCTCTCCTCAAGGGCATACTCGCCGGGCGGCGTGTCAAGCAGCTTGAGCAGCATTAAAATCAGCTGCCATATCGCCAACAGTAGATGCTTAACCTGTGTAAAAAAACCATTCAGGCTGCCTGAAAATACCAAGCCTACCGTCAACATCACCGCCGCCAGCGGAATAAGGCTGTGTAAAAGCACCGCGGCTTGGCTCATGGGCGCTTCGGACTTTGCCGCAAGCGAAAAAACCAGCGAAAAGTACCACCCGACCACGCACAACAGGACCACCGAGGCCTGAACGCCGGTATTTGCAAGCAGCAATATGGCTGGCACGGCAGTAAAAATGCACAGTGATGGCGAAATAATTTGTCTGTTCTTATCGGGCAGGTAAACTGCGAGTGCGCCCAACAGCCAAAAGAGCGCCTGACCGGCAGTGTGATATAACGCTGTGGAAATATTGTCCGCCCGGCCAAAAAGCAATAAAAGCAACCCGACGGTCAGTGCGGTATACGGTAAAAACACAGTGACATTGCGCAGCAGCGTGCCGCCCAGCTTTAGCCCGCCGGCGCACAATCGTTCGTTTGTCAGGCGTCCCAACGCCCTTGGTATCAGGCACACCAGTCCAAGCGCAGCCGCCAGTGTGACCAGCGTGGGCGCTGAAGAAAATACGGTAGCCCAAAGCGCCAGATACCATAAAAAGCAACACATACCAATCAGCGCAGTAATATGCATGTGTAATGCGCCTCCTTAAAATCTTGGAAATTCATTGGGTAAAAGCTTGCTGCGACAGGTCGACTACCCGCACCAGCGTGGTGGGCAGGCCCGCCAGACGCCCTGGGGTGTAAAAATCGGCCGGATTTGTAACCTCTTTTTGGTTTTCAATCTCCATCATAATCTCCCAGCCTTTGGGCATCGTGTGGTAGCACAGCAAAAAAACCGCTGTCTGCGGTGGAATCTGCAAAAGCTGTTCCCACAGCGCCTGTTGACCCGCAGCGGTGGCGCGCGACGTGTCGTCAATACGGGCGCACAGTTCCAGAATGCGGCGCTCCTGCCCGGTGCCAAGGCCGGCCTTCAGCATGGTTAGCGTCCGGTCGCGCTTTAGCCGAACGCCAAAATCGCCTGAAGATGTTTTTTGGGCAACCTGTTCCCAGCACACCGTTGGGGCATTGGTGACAAAGGCTGTCTTAATCCCGCGTGAAAGCTGAGAAAGGGCGATGCTGCAAGCCAGACTGATGGCTTCTTCCAGCTGCGGCTGGGCCTTGCGGGACGTATTGGGCTGCGCCACCGGTACAAAACCGCAGGAAAGATCCAGCGCGACGATGCAGGAGGCTGAAATCTGCCGCTCATAGACGTTTGATTTTACCGACGCAGTGCGGGCGGTGGCGTACCAATTAATGCGCTTGGGCGAATCGCCCGTCTCGTAGTCACGCGTACCCATGGCCTGATAAGGGTCGTCGAGCCCCAGCAAGTCCTCCAGCAGGTTTTCGTCAAACGCCAGCGTCCGGGCAAAATCGGCCTCGCCCTTAAGCGCGGGAAAAACATTAAGAAAATGCGCCGGACCAATTTGGCAGAAGCCCTCGTAAAGCCCCGAAGGGTCACCGGCAAAAACCTGTGCGGGCGGCAGGTAATAGCAGCCGCGCAGCGGAGCGGTTACCGTCATAGACACAGTGCGGCGCTCTTTGGCGGCAAGCCAAAGCCACTGGGCGGTAGCGGCTGTCCATTCCGGCTGAAGCATATCGCTCGTACCCGTTGTATCCTGCGATTCTTGTTTGGCGGTGTGTATATTCTCAGCAGGGGAACAAACAAAAGTATCGGGAAGAAAAAGACGGATACCACAGCGTGCTAGCGCAAAAGACCAGGCGTTTTCAAAAAACCAGGTCAGCGTCAGTTTGTCGTTGGCAAACAGGGCGGTTTGTGTCAGCGGGTCGTCGGCCAGCAGACGGCGGCAGCCTAAAAAGGTCCACAGCCAGCTCCACAGTGCGTAAGCCAGCAGCAACGCCACCAGCACAAAAGCCCACAGCATTTTATAATAGGCGGTCAGCACGCCCAGCAGCGCATAAAAACCCCACAGGCGCAGATCGGCCCAGAGGGCGGTACTGCGGATAAAGGTTTTCTTCATCAGGCATCACCCTTAAAGGTAAGCGGAATCTGCCCCATCATCTGCTGGAGCAAATCTTCGGCGCTCTTACCCTTGTAGGTTTCTGCTTTTTTAAGCATCAGACGGTGCCCGAACACCGGGACGGCCAGCGCTTTGATGTCATCGGGCAAGACATAGGCCCGCCCCTCAATCAGGGCCAGTGCCTTGGCCGCCCGAACCATGGCAAGAGACGAACGGGAGCTCAGCGCCAGCCCGATCTCGTCCCGGTTTCGGGTAGCCTCGATAATATCCAGAATGTAATTCACGAGCGAATCGTCGAGATATACCTCCTCCGCCGTTTCACGCAAAAAAAGTGCCTGTGCTTCGGTCAGAATGGGTGAAAGAGCATCCAGCGGGCTGGAAAAAGCGTGACGGCGGACAATTTCGGCCTCGTCGGCGCGGGAGGGATAACCCAGCCGTATTTTGAGCAGAAAACGATCCTGCTGGGCACTGGGCAGCGGAAAGGTACCCTCGGAATCGATAGGGTTCTGGGTGGCTATAACAAAAAAGGGCTGGGGCAGCGGCTTGGTAACCCCTTCGATGGTCACCTGCTGCTCCTCCATTGCCTCAAGCAGCGCCGATTGGGTGCGGGGGGTGGTGCGATTGATCTCATCCGCCAGTAGAATATTTGTAAAAACCGGCCCGGGACGAAAAATAAATTCGCCCGACTGTGTGTTGTAGTAGTTCATGCCCGTGATGTCGGAGGGCATTAGATCCGGAGTAAACTGTATGCGCTTAAAGCCAAGCCCCAGTGTGCGCGCAATGGTTTTTGCCAGCGTGGTTTTACCTGTTCCGGGTAAATCCTCAAGCAGGACGTGGCCCTTAGACAGATAGGCCACGAGCGCGAGACGTACGGCCTGTGACTTTCCGATAACCACCGATTCAATTTGCGACCGCACCGCTGCAAGCAGGGTGAAGGCCTGCGTCATTTCGGGAGAAGGCTGAGCGTTTTGTACCATAATTTACCCATTCTTTCTTATGAACCGTTTTGCCTCCGGGGCTGTTCATAAGATCGATTATAGCCAAATCCTGTCGCGCTTTCAAATAAAATTTTCACCGAAGCGTAAACAGCCGCCGACCTTTTTTAAGTCGACTACAGTCAAATCAAAACCGCGTTCAAAACGGGGCGCCCGGTATGGCACAAACGGCTCGCCGGTTCAAGAATATGGCCGCGTTGATAAAGCGCACGATCAAAAACACTTTAACTTGTGTTTGCGTATATTTTATGCTAAAATATCAATAATCTAAAAGACGAGGTAGCGTTATGGCATTTATTTTCCTGTAATTCATCTTTGAGGCAGAGCCCTTGTGAGAGGGCTTGGTATGTTGTGCTTAAAGATATGAATTCACAGGGGTGCTTATCTGTTTTTGGATATGCCTTGTAGAATGATGTCTTTTTGCACGGACAATGCTGTTTAAAAGCATTGTCCGTTTCTGATTTTTCTATAAGGAGCTTTATAATGAATACAAACTGGAAAAAGCAATTTGCTATCATATATGCGGGGCAGGCGTTTTCGCTGTTGGGCTCTGCTGTCGTTCAGTTCGCCGTCATCTGGTGGCTGACTGTTCAGACCGAATCGGCCGTCACGCTGACCATTTCATCAATTGTCACCTTTCTGCCCAATATGCTTATAGGACCGTTTGCGGGCGTATGGATAGACCGCTACAACCGCCGAACCGTCATGATTGCCGCCGACGGGCTCGTGGCATTATCAAGCGTCATTCTTGGCGCGGCATTTTTGATAGCCCAATCGCCCCCCATCTGGTTTATCTATATCGTTTTATTTCTGCGCGGCTTGGGCAACACGTTCCACGGGCCCGCCATGCAGGCCGCCATTCCCATGCTGGTACCGGCCGAAATGCTGACAAAAGCCGGCGGCTGGGGCAATTTAATCAACTCCATCTCCGCGATGCTGGGGCCTGTGCTGGGTGCTGCGGCGATGGGCTTTCTACCCATTGCCGGCGTGATGCTCATAGACATTATGGGTGCTGCGTTTGCTATCATCTGCCTGCTGTTTGTTTCGATTCCTGATATTCCTCAGACCGGCGAGCGGGTGCATATGCTTTCGGACATGAAGCTGGGCTTTGGGGCCATGCGGGCCAATAAACCGCTGATGGCCGTGTTTGTTCCGCTGCTGCTGATGAATATTCTGTATATGCCGCTGGGGTCGCTGTTTCCGCTGTTGGTACGCACTCACTTTATGGGTGGGGCATGGCACAACAGCCTTGTGGAGTTTGCCTTTGCGGGCGGCCTGCTTATCTCCTCTATCATCATTGGCGTATGGGGCGGTATGCGCAGGCGGTTTCTAATGGCGTCATGGGCGATCGGCCTTTTGGGTGCGGCTTCCCTTTTAAGCGGTGCGCTGCCGCCGGGCGGATTTTGGCTGTTCGTTGTGTGCTGCTTTTTTATGGGCTTTTCCGGTACCTTTATGAGCGTGCCGATTATGGCCTACACGCAGGAAACCATTGCGCCTGAAATGATGGGCAAGGTGTTTTCGTTATTAATGACAGTGATGACGCTGGCCATGCCGGTCGGTCTGCTGGTGGCGGGGCCGGTCAGCGAGGTGGCGGGCGTCGACGCCTGGTTCTTCTGGTCGGGGGCTGCCCTGATTGCGACAGGCATCCTCTGCCGCCTGCTGACACGGCGCTTTGACGCCCAAACCCTAAAGCCGGGTGAGAAACCGGCTTCGCAAGCATAGCATCTCATCGCGCCGCGCGCTGTTTCGATGTCCTTAGACGCCATCCGCGATACCAGAGGGAAAGCGCTCTTGCGCGCAGCATGGATCTCTTTCTGTACGGATAAGTGAATATACCGAAAAAAACACCGGAGAAACGGCTGGACCAGCCGTTTCTCCGGTGTTTTGCAGTAAAATACGCTGTGTGTTTGACTGGCAAGATTTAAAGCCGTTGTGCTGAACGCAAAAAGCATGTAACGTGGCGACCGGTCTTGCCCTTGGTGGCGTTACCGCCTGCTGTGCGTTGGCCTGATGGCGCAGCCTGCCTTGGCGAATGAAACAGTTTTGACGTTTATAGCGCTTTTAATTGGCATTTGGGGAATAATGGTAAACGACCTTTTGGCGTATTAACGTCGCCAATTACTACTGCTGGGGCGGAAAGATCACAAGCAGCATCATCTTAAACGCTTCTTTGGCAAAGACGGCGTGCGGCTTTTTGGCCGGCATAATCAGCGTTTCGCCCGCCTGCAGGACATAGTCGACGCCGTCCACCCAGAGCTGTCCGGTACCCTCTAAAACGGTGACCATTGCGTCGCCTTCAGAGTCGTGCGCGCTGATTTCTTCGCCCTGTGCAAAGGCAAACAGGGTGACGCTGACCGCCTTGTTCTGCGCCAGAGTTTTGCTCACAATCTGCCCGGGCTGCGCCTCTA
>JAEWMM010000161.1 GCA_023457175.1 Bacillota bacterium
TCATGGTGCGATCCTGAGAGCCGTAAATAATACTGATCAGCACCGTTTCAATCATGTCGTCAAAGTGGTGCCCCAGCGCAATTTTATTGCAGCCCAGCGCCTTTGCCTGTGCATAGAGATTGCCCCGGCGCATGCGCGAACACAGGTAGCAAGGGTTTTTCGGTTGGCTGAAAACGTAGTCATAGATATTGGTGTCAAAAATAGTGACCGGAATATTTAAAAGCTTAGCATTCTCTTCAATCATTTTGCGGTTTTCAGGCAGATAGCCGGGATCCATGACCATAAACTTCACCTCAAAAGGGAAGTCGCTGACCTTGTGCAGCTGCTGCATGAGCTTGGCGAGCAACATCGAATCCTTGCCGCCCGATATGCAGACGGCGACCCGGTCGCCAGGCGAGAGCATCTCATATTCCTTTATCGCGCCGACAAACTTGCTCCAGATGGTCTTGCTGAATTTTTTGTGAAGGCTGTGTTCAATTTCCTGGTAACGTTCCATCTTGATTTTCATCCCCGTGTCTCATAAACCTATTATTTTAATAGGGATATCATAGCATACCGCGCCTAAACAGTAAAGGGCGAGAAAAATTTTCATCCGCCCTTTGCCGCCCTATTAAAGCTGCTGTTTTTAAGGCCGCAGAGCCGCTTGCGGCGCACTTGGCCACGCCGCATGGGCAGATAGTTAAAAATGTAAACTTTTTTAAAAGCGCTGACAAACAGCATACTTATATGGTATGATTTATATTAATTTAACTGCACCGTCTACCGCAACGCGCGATTAAAAATGTTGCAGACATTTTTTATAACACAATCAGGGAGGGCGTCATGAAGTATCTGCTTTCGTTTCTTGAGGGTATCATCACCTTTATCTCTCCGTGCCTATTGCCGCTGCTGCCGGTGTATATTTCTTACTTTGCCGGACAAAACGGCGAAGGGGATACGCGCAAAACGCTTAAAGGAGCACTGGGCTTTATTGCGGGCTTTACAGCGGTGTTTGTTGCTTTGGGTGCGTTTGCAGGTACGCTGGGCGGAATGCTGAGCCGTTACGCCGGCATAGTTAATCTGCTCACCGGCGCGGTGGTTGTCCTGTTCGGTTTAAATTATCTGGGTGTTTTAAAAATCGGTTTTTTAAACCGCGTCGCGCGCCGCAATGCCGTATCAACCTCTCACAGCTTTTTTTCAGCGTTTTTGTTCGGCGTAGTTTTTTCAGTGGGATGGACGCCCTGCGTGGGCGCGTTTTTGGGCTCTGCGCTGATGCTCGCCTCCCAGCAGGGGTCGACCTTGGGCGGCGTTTTAATGCTGTTTTGCTACTCAATGGGCCTGGGCGTGCCGTTCTTGCTGGCGGCGCTGCTGCTAAAACAGCTACAGGGCAGCTTTAACTGGATCAAATCGCACTATAATATCGTTAACACCGTTTCGGGGCTGCTGCTGATTATGGTGGGCGCTTTGATGATGACTGGCCAGATGGGGCGGCTGCTTGCCCTGCTGAGCCTGTAATAACATGTATGGTCAAACCAATTTAAAAACAAGACCCGCCAATCCTGTTTCTGTTTTCAAGTGGTTTGGCTATAACAACGGAAAGGAGCATCATAATGACGCAAAATAAAAAGCTCGGATTAACCGTTCTGCTGCTCTGCGGCGTAATTGCGGCAGCTTATTGGGGCTATGGGGCGTTGAGCCGAAATATTTTAAGCGATAATGTGCAGACAGTTTCCTCTTCTCAGGCGGATTCCGCGCCTTCTCAAAATGGACAATCGGGCGAGCGTGACCAAAAGCCCGAACGCACGGCGGCGCCCGACTTTACAATGACCGACCTCGCGGGCAACACGCTGACGCTTGACAGCCTGAAGGGCAAGCCGATCGTACTCAATTTCTGGGCGAGCTGGTGCGGCTTCTGCGTACAGGAAATGCCGGATTTTGATATTGTTTATAAAGAGCTTGGCGATGAAGTCACCTTTGTAATGCTCAACGTGACCGACGGCGTGCGTGAAACGCGTGAAAAGGGCGAAAAGTATTACGCTGATGCGGCCTATTCCTTTCCGGTTTATTTTGACGATCAGGGTACGCAGGGTGTCAATGCCTACGGCGTTACGGGTTTTCCGACCACCTATTTCATCGACCGCAACGGCAATCTGGCGGCATGGGCGGGCGGCATGATCGACCAAGAGGCGCTGCGGCGCGGCATACAGCTGGCGCAGGAGCAGGACGCCGATCAGCCCCTTGCGCAGAAGAATGTCAGCTGGTGCACGATGGAGCCGGTCTATACCAAGATGAGCGCTGAAAATGCCAAACAAATGATGAACGAGTTTGCCGAAACCGAGGACAGCACCTACATTCTGCTCGATGTGCGCACGGAGCAGGAGCATAAAGAAAAGCGTATCCCCGGCTCGATGCTGATACCTGATTATGAGCTGGCGGCACGCGCCCAAGCCGAACTGCCGGACAAGCGACAGGTGATTTTTATTTACTGCCGCAGCGGCAGACGCAGCGAGACGGCTGCCAGAAAGCTGGTCGAGATGGGCTATAACCATGTTTATGACATCGGCGGTATTATCGACTGGCCGTACGAAACCACGCAGGGATAAGCGCATTTAATAAAAAGCGCCGTAGGCGAAGGATTTTTAATCCTTCGCCTCAGTCTGTCGAAGAACCTGGATTACGCGGCGGCATAAACCGGGTTCTGAGTATATTTAAGCCAGAAAAGCGAGTATCGGAAACGTAACAAAGGAGTCCTCCCCTT
>JAEWMM010000162.1 GCA_023457175.1 Bacillota bacterium
CGCTTTGATTGCTGTAGGGTGCTATATGACGGGCGTTGCCCGGTGCTGAAGAAACGGTTATTTTTGCAGCGCCGCCACAGCCTGCCGCAGGCGTTTGCAGCCCTCGACAATGTTCTCATAGCTGTTGGCAAAGCTCATACGCAGATAGCCCTCGCCTCCCGGGCCGAACACGTCGCCGGGTACCAGCGCGATTTTAGCCTGCTCCAACAGCATTTCCGCCACCTCGGCCGACCGACGGTTTAAAGCCTTGATATTGATAAAGATATAAAAGGCACCCTTGGGGCAGCGGCAGCTCAAGCCCGGTATGGCATTGATGGCCGAGACGGCATAGTCACGGCGGCGCTGGTACTCGCTGACCATGTCGGCCACCTCGTTTTGCTCGTCACGCAGCGCCACGATGGAAGCCTTCTGCACAAAGGAGGGTGCGCAGGTGGTGTTGTGCTGATGAATTTTATTAAGCGCTGCGATATATTCCTCGGGCGCCGCCACATAACCGACGCGCCAGCCGGTCATTGAGAAAGCCTTGGACAGGCCGTTGAGCGTAAAGGTACGCTCCTTCATGCCGGGCAGAGAGGCAATGCTGATGTGCTTGGCATCGTCATAGATCAGCCGCTCATAAATTTCATCTGCGATGACCATGATGTCCTTTTCTACGGCGAGCTCGGCCAGCCCGCGCAGCGTCTGCTCCGACAAAACGCCGCCGGTGGGATTATTGGGCGTTACCAGCACCAGCACCTTGGTTTTATCGGTAATTTTGCCGCGAACTTCCGCCAGATCTATCTGGTAGTCGTTTTCTTCTCGTAGCGCGTAGGTGACCGGCGTTGCGCCCAGCAGCCGGGGGACATTGAGATAGTTCATCCAGACCGGATCGGGCACCAGAATTTCGTCCCTTTCGTCAAGAATGGTGCACAGCACATCGAACACGGCCTCTGAAAGCCCCACCGTCACAAGAACCTCGGCGGGTTTATATGCCACCTGATTTTCACGCGTCAGCTTTTCGGCAACCGCCTCGCGCAGGCCCATGTCGCCAAAGTTGGAGGTGTAAAAAACCTCGCCTTTTTTCAGACTCTCTTCACAGGCGCGCTTGATGTAGTCGGGCGTATCAAAATCTGGACGTCCGATCTCAAAATGGATGACCGATTCACCGGCCCGTTCCATCGCCAGAGCCTTTTCATTAACCTTTCTGATGCCCGACGGCGCCAAAAGCGACATGCGGGCTGCAATGCGGTTCTTCATGAGCTGCCTCCTTAAGTTTATGGTGCACCTTGTCGGTGCTTAAATATAAAATTGTGCTCCCTTAAATTCTAACATTATCGGTGCGGAAAATAAAATACGTATTTTTATATCTTGATATAACCAATTTAATATGCCGCAAAAGCGCTAAAACATAAACGCAAGGGAATACGCCCCGCTTTTAATACCGGGAGTATCCCTTGCGTTTAATTGTTATGGATTTAGCCTCGACTGTGGCAAAGGCGCGCTTATACGCCGCATATTGCCGGGCTGAGATATCAGTCGGACTCTTTGAGATATTCGTCGGTGACGTCCTGAACCTTGTTTTCTTCGGCGTCGGCGAGGAGGGCGTCATACTTGGACTGCGGGTCGTTGTCGTTGCCGGTCCAACGGCTCAGGTCTTCACCAGCCTTGGCGGCTTCAACCAGCTGGGGGATTTCTTCCTTGCTTTTATCGCTAAAGTAGTATTTGCACGATCCGTCATCGCATACTACCGCGAAATGAAGGCCGCTCGATGCATCGCTGTAAACTTCGTATTTCATAGCTTTTCTCCTTTTTGCGTTGGTGATTTTTGCTGTACCTTTATTATAGCATATCCGGAAAAAACAATCCAAGAGAAATCCAAAAATTTATCAATATTCTCGGAAAATTTCTTAATTTTTACGTAAACCTATGATTTTGCTTTTGCGGGCGCCCTTACCCAATCTAACGATTTGAGGCGATTAAGGCGTACGCAGCTTTTATGGGTTCAGGTTTTCTAAAAATTGCACCCGGAATCCGTCAGGATCGGCAACATAAAAAAAGCGCACATAGGGGTTAGGCTGTATGATTCCGCTTGTGACAGGAATATCGGTACCATTAAGGCTGTCAAGCTTTTCGGAAAGAGCCGACACTTCAAAACCGATGGAGACACCGTTGCCGATCGTTGCGTCCGGCTGGTTCTTATGGCAGATAAGCTCTATTTTTGTTTCGCCTGATCCTAAAAAGGCGATTTCGGTATCGGGACCCGCCTGATAGCGTCTGTCAATGGATAACCCGACGACGCGGGTATAAAAACGTACAGACGCGTCCAAATCCCTGACTGTCAGTGTAACATGGCAAAATTTCATGACCTGTACCTCCTGTTTTTTCTACCGGTATGATGCGGTATTACTTTAGGCTAATCATAGCATATCATAGAACTTTGGCAAACCCGGTTATATCAATAGTTTGCAGACAAGCGCCAAGAAACAGCTGCCGGTTCACGAATGGATAAAGCGAAAAAAGAGAATCCTTTTTGATGCCTTCACACTTACTAACCGCCCCGGTCACCCGACGCCTTGGCTTTCCGCGCGTCAGACCGTGACTCCCGCCTTGGATAATAATGGCCTTAGACGTTACCCGCGTGATATTTAAGTGACATAAACATCTGCAAAGGGTCGCTTGTCAAACAGCGGAATCCTCTTGGTCATGTACAAACAGAAGGGGTGTTTTCACCTTATCCGCATATTTCATAGGCGAATAATACCATGCTTTTTCAAGATTACGCATTACGCCAAGGGGCAGCGCCTAATTGAGTTGTGTTCGAAAAACAGCGTGTGTCAGCGGTCATGACCTTCGATATCCAGTTGGCAATGCTGATTGTACCACTGCACAGGTAATTGATCGGTATGACTGATAATCCAAATTCACCGTAAGAGCTGCCGGCCACGCCCAAACGCTTGCTATCCAGTGCAGGATAAGTTAGTTCATCGTAGTCCATCGCACCCTGCTTGCCTACAATACTGGGAGAAGAAGACTTGCACTACAGTAGGACGCAACAAAAATGCAATAGCAGAGTATATCAAAAATCAACTACAAGAAGATATAATGGCCGACCAAATATCTTTCAAAGAGTATGTAGACCCGTTTACGGGTAGCAAGAATACAAAGG
>JAEWMM010000163.1 GCA_023457175.1 Bacillota bacterium
GCGGTGTCACGGTCGATTTAGAGCGCGCCATTGAGTTTTTGCCCGGCAAGACAATTTCGACCGGCCCCCAGACGCTTAACGGTGAGCAGGCCGAATGGCTGCTGCGCTATCGCAAGGGCTATGAGATGGGCGACTTGGACCGGCTTAAGGTTCAAAAGCAGTTTTTATTTTCCGCCATGCAGTCGGTTAAAAATTTAGGCAGGTTTAAGGCATTTAAAATTGCGGCGCAAAATTTCGGGCACGTCAAAACGACGGTGCCGTTTTCTGAGATACGTTCGCTGATTGACGCCTGCATGGGCCTTTCTACCGACAGCATCACGATACAGACGCTGCCGGTTTACGGCGCGGCTTACCACGGCTATTCGGTGCTTTGCATCAACCGCTTTAAGCTGGCGGAGCTGCTCAACGCGGGCGTACGCGCGGCGGACCCGGTCGACCCGTGGGCGCTGCAATTGGCTTATCCGCCTGAGGGAAGCGAAAAAGCGCCTTCTGATGCGCCGAGGTCGCCGCATGAGGATGAAACCGATCCGCTGTTTGACTTCAGCTGGGATTTTGAGGACAACGACAGCGATTATTATTACGACAGTGACGCCGAGGGCGTTATAATACGCAACAATGATTAAGGAGGTTTGTTAATGACAGCATTGGACAGGGCTAAAGAGGTTGCACAGTTAATTGACAGCAAAAAAGGGGACGACGTGCGGGTGCTGCACATCGGTACGCTGACGAGCATCGGAGATTACTTCGTCGTCGCCACCGGCGGCTCGACCACACAGGTCAAGGCGCTGGCCGACGCGGTGGACGAGCGCCTTTCAGCGCAGGGCCTGCAGCCCAGACGCGTCGAGGGCTACAATTCCGCCTCGTGGATTCTGATGGATTACAATGATGTGATCATCCACATCTTTTTGAAAGAAACCAGAGAGTTTTACGCTCTGGAACGGCTTTGGGGCGACGCACCCGAGGTCGAATGGAACAATTAACAAAGGCAGAAATGCCGATTGGAGAGTGAGTCAGCTTGAAGTACGATTTTAAGTCGATAGAAAGCAAGTGGCAGCGTATTTGGGATGAGAAAAAGGCGTTTGCGGCGGCTGAGGATTATTCTCGCCCCAAATTTTACGCGCTCGTGGAGTTTCCCTATCCTTCCGCGCAGGGACTGCATGTCGGGCATCCGCGCTCGTATACCGCGCTGGACATCGTCTCAAGAAAGCGCCGCATGCAGGGCTATAACGTGCTCTACCCGATGGGCTGGGACGCGTTCGGCCTGCCGACCGAAAACTTTGCGATTAAAAACCACATCCATCCGGAGCTTGTCACCCGCCGCAACGTGGCAAATTTTAAGGCGCAGCTAAAGGCGCTGGGGCTTTCGTTCGACTGGGATCGCGAGGTCAACACCACCGACCCCGACTACTACAAGTGGACGCAGTGGATTTTTCTTCAGCTCTTTAAAAAGGGCCTTGCCTATAAAAAGGAGATGGCCGTCAACTGGTGCACCTCCTGCAAGGTGGTCTTGGCCAACGAAGAGGTCGTCAACGGCGCGTGCGAGCGCTGCCACGGCGAGGTTATTCACAAGGTCAAGAGCCAGTGGATGCTCAAAATTACCGAATACGCGCAGCGCCTGATCGACGACCTTGACCGTGTTGACTACATAGACAGAGTCAAGGTGTCGCAAAAAAACTGGATCGGCCGCTCCACCGGCGCCGAGGTCGATTTTAAAACCACCGCCGGCGACGTGATGACCGTCTTTACCACCCGCCCCGACACGCTGTTCGGCGTGACCTATATGGTCATGAGCCCCGAGCATCCCTTCCTCAAAAGGTGGGAGGGCGGCATTAAAAATCTTGACGCCGTGCGTGCCTATCAGCAAGAGGCGGCGCATAAGTCCGACTTTGAGCGCAGCGAGCTGGCCAAGGAGAAAACCGGCGTGCGTTTAGAGGGCGTCGCGGCCATCAACCCGGTCAACAACGCCGAGATTCCGATTTTCGTCTCGGACTACGTGCTCATGAGCTACGGCACGGGCGCCATTATGGCGGTGCCGGGCCACGACACCCGCGACTGGGAGTTCGCCAAGAAATTTGACCTGCCGATTATCGAGGTGGTCAAGGGCGGCGACGTCACGCAGGAGGCGTTTGTCGACTGCGCCACCGGCATCATGGTCAACTCCGGCATGCTCGACGGATTGAGCGTCGACGAGGCCAAGGAAAAAATTATCGAATTCCTCTCGGAGCGCGGCCTCGCGCACGAGAAGGTCAACTACAAGCTGCGCGACTGGGTGTTTGCGCGCCAGCGCTACTGGGGCGAGCCGATTCCGATTGTGAATTGCCCCTGCTGCGGCTATGTGCCGCTCGATGAAGGCGAACTGCCGCTGCGCCTGCCCGACGTCGAATCTTATGAACCGACCGAGGACGGCGAATCGCCGTTGGCGCACCTTGAGGACTGGATCAACGTGTCCTGCCCCAAATGCGGCGCGCCCGCGCGCCGAGAGACCGATACCATGCCCCAGTGGGCCGGCTCGTCGTGGTATTTCCTGCGCTATATCGCGCCCCATTGCGATACTGCCATCGCCCCGAAAGAGGCGCTCGACTACTGGATGCCGGTCGACTGGTACAACGGCGGCATGGAGCACACGACGCTGCATCTGCTGTATTCGCGCTTCTGGCACAAGTTTTTGTATGATATCGGCGTTGTTTCCTGCCCTGAGCCTTACGCCAAACGGACAAGCCACGGCATGATTCTGGGCGAGGACGGCGTCAAGATGAGCAAGTCGCGCGGCAACGTCATCAACCCCGACGACATTGTCAACAGCTATGGCGCCGATACGATGCGCATGTACGAGATGTTCATGGGCGACTTTGAAAAGGCCGCACCGTGGAAATCCTCGTCCATCAAGGGCTGCACCCGATTCTTGGAGCGCGTCTGGGCGTTGCAGGACATCCTCACCGACGGCGACGGCTACTCGAAGGATCTCGAAAGCGCTTTCCACAAGACGATCCGCAAGGTGACCGAGGATATTGAGAATCTCGCTTTTAATACCGCTATTGCCGCCATGATGACGCTTTTAAACGATATTTCGGATAAAAAACAGATCACCCGCGGCGAATACAGGACGCTGCTGCTGCTGTTAAACCCCTTTGCGCCGCATATGACCGAAGAATTGTGGGCGCTCTGCAACTTTGGCGGTATGCTGTATCAGCAGAGCTGGCCGGTTTACGACGAGGCAAAATGCATTGACAAAACGGTCGAAATTGCAATTCAGCTTTCGGGCAAACTGCGCGGACGCGTAGAGCTGCCGATGGATTGCGGCGATGCCGCGGCGCTTGCGGCTGTGAAGGCCGTTCCTGAAATTGCAGCCGCCCTCGAAGGCAAAACCATTGTCAAGGAAATCGTTGTGCCAAATAAGCTCGTGAATATTGTCGCAAAATAGACTGCACGGGGACTTGACACTCTTGTGCGGACTATTGTATAATATTTGTGTTATCCTCTGAAAGGATAAATACTCCTGCCTAGGGCGTTGGGAGGGAATAGTAAATGTCAGAAATTCGTGTTAAGGACAATGAGTCGTTGGATAGTGCTCTGAGAAGATTTAAAAGGCAGTGCGCAAAATCCGGAGTTCTTCAGGAAGTGCGCAAAAGAGAGCACTACGAGAAGCCCTCTGTAAAACGCAAAAAAAAGTCCGAGGCTGCAAGAAAGAGAAAGTTCAAATAATGATTTGAAATTCTGCACGGCGGAGGGGCTTATCTTCTGTCGTCTGCAAGTAAAGATCCCCGCCGTTTTTAACAAACGGCGGGGATTTTTATGTCTGGGGTATCAGCTGTTATAGATTGTCTCGGCTTGCCGCGTGACATCCATAGCCAGCAGCAGCCCCAGCGTGAACGCGTAGGAGAACAGGTGCTCCTCGCCTATGATCGAAAGCTCTGTATGCAGTCGCGAGAAGGCCTCAAAGCGCTCACCGTCGTCCAACGACATTTTGGCCGTAAAATAGCGCTCCTCGTCCTCAAGCCTGTGCAGGATTTCACGCTGCCTGTTATCAGGCGGGCAGCGGCGCTCCCACGGGATGACATGACCGTTATACAGGCCACGCAGAACGCTCTTGCCGAGGGCAGATTCCTTTAAAATATCGCGCATAAAAACATCCTTTCGTTGTTGTGCCCAACAATGCCTTGAAAGGGATGGCGGCGCATGATATAATATTTACACCGCATTTGCTTTTGGGCAGTTGTTGGTGTGGGGGAAGTGGCGATTGCTTTGACGAGGGTAGCGCCACTTCCTTTATTTTTGATTGAGGTCGTCATGCACCTTATGAATACCCTTGCGAATGACCTCTGCCCTTGATATTTCCAGCTTTTCGCTGCACTCTTTCAATTTTTTAAAAGTGTCATCGTCAGCTAAAAATTTGACAGACGTATTCTTGGGGTTGTCGGTAGGACGCCCCATTTTTTTACCGCCCAATACGTCACCTCACTTTTCGGGGTCAGTAATATAATAACTTACCTGCCCCGAAAAGTCAAGCGCTGTTTTGAGGCTATAATTAATTATACATCACCCGCACGGCGGCGCGATGGAAGCGCCGCCGTGCTCCTAAGAGGCCGCACAACCTGATTTGGCGCGCATAATCACGTAACAAGTCTGGATGCGCGCCCACTGACGTTGGGTGGGACGCTAACATTCTCACGTGGGGCATATAATCACCAATAACCGTATGCTTTAAGCCCCCTTAAGGGGGTTTGGGGGCTCTGACTGCTCGCATATATGCGCGCTCGCGGTCGAACGGCTGCACTGATCGCAGCGGGCGGCATGTATGCCCGCTGCGGCTCCGCCGTTCCCCTGCCCGGCGGGGGCGGGGGGGGGGGCCGGGGGCGTCCCTGCGCGCAAGCGCAATACAGCGTTGCCGTT
>JAEWMM010000164.1 GCA_023457175.1 Bacillota bacterium
GGCCGGTTCGTGTCCATCTGCGACAGCTTTAATATTCCGCTTGTGACCTTTGTTGACGTTCCCGGTTTTTTACCGGGAATTAATCAGGAGTATGGCGGCATTATTCGCCACGGCGCTAAATTGCTGCATGCTTACTGCGAGGCGACCGTTCCAAAAGTTACCGTTGTGGTTCGCAAGGCCTATGGCGGTGCTTATATAGCTATGTGCTCCAAGCATCTTGGCGCCGACATGGTGTTGGCCTGGCCAACGGCTGAAATTGCGGTTATGGGCCCACAGGGCGCCGCCAATATTATTTTTAAGAATGATATTGAAACGTCAGCCGACCCGGCTCAAACCCGTTCGGAGAAGATCGAGGCGTACAAGGCGGAGTTTTCCAATCCTTTTCAAGCCGCCAAACGCGGCTTTGTGGACGACGTGATCGAGCCCGCCGAAACGCGGCTGCGCATTGCCAGCGCGCTTGCGATGCTTGGCAATAAAAGCGAGACACGGCCGACCAAGAAGCATGGTAACTTTCCGGTGTAAGGAGGTGTAATACTATGGCTCCAGATTCCCCTATCGTTTTAACCCTTTTGGGCATGGGTACGGTTATGATCGTTCTCACGATGATTATGTACATGATCATTATTATGGGTAAGGTTCTTGCCCCCAAAACCGTACCGGTTGCCCCCACCGCCCCCACCGCCCCTTCCTACAACAAGGAAGAGGAAGAGACTCTCGCTGTCATTTTGGCCGCTGTTTCCAATATGCTTGGAACAAAGAATATCGGCAGCATCAACGTTAAACCGAAAAATTAGCCCTGCCAACGGAGCTGCACGTCATCAACACATCTCAAGATTTGGAGTGAATTGTTTTAATGAAGAAGTTTAATGTTACCGTTAACGGTAAGGCTTATGAAGTTGAAGTAGAAGAAGTCAACGGCTCTGCCGCAGCGCCTGTTGTCCGCGCTGCCGCCCCCGTTGTGCCCGCGGCTCCCGTTGCCGCCCCCAAGGCGGCCGCCCCCGCCGCAGCACCCGCGCCTAAGGCTGCCGCTCCCGCCGCAGCAGGCACCGTTATTTCCGCTCCGATGAGCGGCACCATCTTCAAGACCCTTGTTAAGCCCGGCGACGTTATTAAGAACGGTCAGGTCGTGCTGGTGCTTGAAGCAATGAAAATGGAAAACGAAATCTTCGCCCCCTGCGACGGCACTGTTTCAGAAGTTCGCGTTTCTGAGGGCGCTGCCGTTCAGCCCGGCGATGTTCTTGTTGTAATCGCCTAAAACCGCAGACACCAAAGTATACAAAGATTTGAGGTAATAACGTGGCTGAAGCTATTATGAACTTTCTGAGAGGTACTGGTTTTTACAATATCTCTTGGCAGCAGGCGGTTATGATTCTCGTCTCATTCGTTTTGATGTATCTGGCCATTGTCAAAAACTATGAGCCGCTGCTTTTGCTGCCGATTTCGTTCGGTATGTTCCTGGCAAACTTTCCGCTTGGCGGCGTCAACGACCTGCCCAGCGAGACGCTGCGCTATCTGGCCACCGTGCCTGAGGCGCTCAAAGCAAGCGACCTGACCGCTCAGTTTGGTTCGCTGCTGATCTCGGGCGAGCATCTGTTGCAAAAAGCGGTGGAAAACGGTTATGAGGTATTGGCCGCAAAGAGCACCTACGGCGGCCTGCTTTACTACCTTGGCCGCGGCGTCAAGCTCGGCATTTATCCGCCGCTGATCTTCATGGGCATCGGCGCAATGACCGACTTTGCTCCGTTGATCTCCAACCCCAAGAGCATTCTGCTCGGCGGCGCCGCGCAGCTTGGCATCTTTGGCGCTTATATCGGCGCTGTCGCATTGGGCTTTACGCCTCAGGAAGCCGGCTCAATCGGCATCATCGGCGGCGCAGACGGCCCTACGGCGCTCTATCTGACCGCCAAGCTGGCCGACCACCTGCTCGGACCGATCGCCGTTGCGGCGTACTCTTACATGGCGCTTGTGCCGGTTATTCAGCCGCCCATTATGAAGGCGCTGACCTCCAAGAAGGAGCGCATGATCGTCATGAACATGGACAACATGCGCCCCGTTTCCAAGACCGAGAAGATCATCTTCCCGATCGCTGTTACCACGCTGGTCGGTCTTATTCTGCCCTCCACCGTGCCGCTTCTGGGCATGTTGATGTTCGGCAACCTGATGAAGGAATCCGGCGGTGTTGATCGTATCAACAAGACTGCTCAGAACGAGCTGATGAATATTGTTACCATTTTCCTTGGCATTTCGGTCGGCTCCACTGCTACGGCTGAAGCCTTCCTGAACGCCAAGACACTGGGCATCATGCTTATGGGCGTTACAGCCTTTGCGCTTGGCACCGCCGGCGGCGTGCTGCTGGCCAAGCTGATGAACGTTATCAGCGTTGCAATGGGCGGCAAGCCTGTCAACCCGCTGATCGGCTCGGCAGGCGTTTCCGCTGTTCCGATGGCAGCGCGCGTGTCTCAGGTCGTCGGCCAGAAGGAGAATCCCTCCAACTTCCTGCTCATGCACGCCATGGGCCCGAACGTTGCCGGTGTTATCGGCTCCGCTATTGCGGCCGGTATCCTGCTGTCTGTTCTCGGCTAAACTGAACATTACATTTAAAAGGCATTGGATTACAGCGTCCAATGCCTTTTATTGATGCGCAGGCCGGGCGCGGTGGGCAGTCCGTCGTATCTGCTAAAAATCTATATAATATATGGTTATCTGAATCAATTGACACGCTGTTATATATCTTATATAATCGTTTTAAATATCTTATTTGGAGTATGAAGATGAATCATAAAATTGCGCTGCTTACCGATTCCTGCTCAGACGTGCCCAAGGCTTACGTCGAGAAATATGGCATGTTTGTGGTTCCGTTAATGATCCATTACAGCTACGGCCATTTCAGGGACGGCGTGGACATCACCCCGCAGGAGGTCTACGACCGCTTTGAGCAGGAGGTTCCTAAAACCTCTCTCCCTTCAGGAGAGACCATTGCACAGACGCTGCAAAGCATCTGCGACAAGGGCTACGATCAGGTCATTATTGTAACCATCTCAAGCGGCCTGAGCGGTACGAATAATATGTTGACCGTCATGGCAAAAGAATTTCCGCAGCTCGACTGCCGCATCATCGATACCAAAAACATCGGTATCGCTTCGGGGCTGACGGCAATACGCGCAGGACAGCTTATTGAGGAGGGCCTGACGCTCGACGAGATCGAAGGCGCTCTGCTCAAAGCGGTGGAAAATACCCGTATCTACTTTTGCGTATCCACATTGGAATATTTAAAGAAGGGCGGAAGAATCGGTCTGGTTTCAGCGACTATGGGTTCTCTGCTGGGCATTCTTCCGGTAATTTCGTGTAACGAAGAAGGCGTCTATTATACCGTTAAAAAGGCCAGAGGCCGCAAGGCTGTGCTGGACAGCGCCATCTCGCTCACCTATGATTTTCTGTCACAGAGCGAAAAATATATCATTGCGGTGGTGCACGGCGGCGCCGAGCAGGAAGCGGAACAGGTTGGCGAAAAGGTCAAGGCGCTGCTTCCAAACTATACCGACTACATCACCGGACAGATCAGCCCCGCGCTCGTGGTACACACCGGCCCTGGTCTTATCGGACTGTGTATTCAGCGTCTGTAAACTGAAAAACGTGCTTCGGCCTGCGCAAAGGTTTATCGCCTTTGCGCAGGCTTTCTGCATTTAAAGCGCGTATCCTATTCCGTTGTCGCCCCAGCCTATCGGCCTACCGCTGTCATAAAAGAAAATACCGCACTTCTTTCTATTTGACGCGGCATCCTTCATACTATTGTATTAGGATCATCCGCGGCCGCACCGGTCCTGCAACAGGATACACCCCAATTTTATAGCGGCCGACCTAATAAAAATATATCAGTGGGGATTTTTATGTGTACAGCAATTACTTTGAGCACTCAGGCCAGAGATTTTCTTTTGGCGCGCACAATGGATTTTTCTTATGACATTATTCCTCAGCTCATTATCATGCCGCGTTCACACACGTGGAGCGGTACGCTGGATGGCGTCACATTAACAAATACTTACCGGTTTATGGGTCTGGGTCAGGCAAAGGACGGCTTTCTGACCTTTTTTGACGGCATCAACGAAAACGGATTTGCCGCAGCCGCTCTTTTCTTTTCGGGTTATGCGCAGTACGAGCATAGCCCTGTCCGCTCACCCAGCGGCACCATTGCTTCAACAGACTTTCTTCATTATATTCTGGGTCAATGCGGCGCGGTCAGCGAGCTGCCCGCACTGCTAAAAAACGTCAGGATATCGGGCCTAAAAGACCCGGTGACCAGCTCAATGGCGCCCCTGCACTGGATTGCGGCCGATAAAAGCGGCGCCTGTGTCGTCATTGAATCAACCGACCGCGGCGTGGAGCTGTTAGACGACCCGATCGGTGTTATGACCAACAGCCCCGACTGGCGTTGGCATATGACTAATTTGAGAAACTATACGCAGGTATCGCCCATACAAACCGAAAGGGTTGTATGGGGCGGCATACCCCTGACGCCCTTTGGTCAGGCGGGGGGAACAACAGCCCTGCCCGGCGGGTTTACCTCGCCTGAGCGCTTTGTTCGCGTCGCTTATTTAAAGACACATATCCCTACGCCTGAAGACAGTAAAACCGCTGTCGTCGAATGCTTTCATATTCTGTCCAATGTCGTTATTCCTAAAGGTGCGATCATAACCAGCCGCGGAACCTATGACTACACCAAATATCCCGCTGTAATAAACC
>JAEWMM010000165.1 GCA_023457175.1 Bacillota bacterium
GTGTCTCAGGCCGAGCGCGAAATTATTATCTGGCAGCTTAAGCAGATTAACCCCGCCGCCGAAATTTTTACCATCGACGGCCTGGCGGGCTACGGCGCCCAGCCGCTGGCGCGATGGCTTTGCGAGCGGCCGGTGCAGCAGGATTTTGAAAACGACATTCTGCGCCACACTATGCCGGGGGGCGTCTGTTCTTATTGTGTGGGCGAGTGCCGCGTGGGCAGCGCCTTCCAGCAGGGCGTGGTGGGCAAAATCAATTTTGAGGAGGCGGCCGCATGCTTACCCTGACAATACTTTCCGGCAAGGACAAATCCGGCGCGGCGGAAGGCTTTGACGCCCTTATACTGAAAACGGGTGAGCTTTACACCATTGTGGGCAACACCGGTTCCGGAAAAAGCCGCTTGATCAAGGATATTGAACAGCTTGCCGACGGCGACTCGGTGACGGGGCGGCGCATACTGTGCGATGCGCGGCCGGTTGACCGGCGGCAAAGGCAGGCGTTGTCCTCGGGGCTGATGGCGCACCTTGGGCAAAATATGCGCTTTAGCCTGGACACTACTGTGGCGGAGTTTTTGGCGCTGCACGCCCGTTGCCGCACCAAATGTGTGGAGACCGAAGCTGTTCTCGCGCTTGCCAACGGCATAACCCCGGAGCCGATAGCGTCCGCACAGCATTTGAACCTGCTCAGCGGCGGGCAAACCCGGGCGCTCATGATTGCCGACATAGCGCTCATTTGCGACAGCCCCGTGGTACTGGTTGATGAGATTGAGAACGCGGGCATAGACAAAACCCGTGCACTGGCGCTGCTGCTCGGGCAAGACAAGCTGGTACTGGTGGTGACGCACGACCCCCACACGGCGCTGATGGCGGACAAGCGTATCATCATGCAAAATGGCGCGGTTAAGGCTGTTCTGGCGCGTAGTGCGGAAGAATCGGCCTTGTTTGACGCGCTTAGCGCACAATACGCGCGGCAACGGCAACAACAGGCGCTTTTGAGAGAAGGAGGCAGGCTTGCATGACCCCGATTTTACTTTACTGGAACCACATTTGTGTGCTTCACAAGCAGGAAAAGCTGTTTTTAACGCAGCTGGCTGAACGCCTGCGGCAGGAGGGCATCAATCTGACGGTGCGCTTTTTCGGGCTGGGATATCCTGAGCACATGTCGGAATATCTGGCCCGGCCTGACGCCGTCTTGCCCGATGCCATCGTTTCGGCAGATTTAGAGGTATTTGAGGATGCCCGGATATTCGATAAATTTGCGAATACGCTTTATCCGGCGGCCCAATGGATACCGCTGCGCAAAGGCGCGGCACAGCAGGCCGCCGCAAAAGGCGCAAAGCTGCTGCCGTTTGTGTCGATTCCGCTGGTATACTACACCCGTACCCCTGATGCCTGCGCAGGCAAAAGCATCTGCGGGATTGCCCCGCTTGCGTTTGGCGGCATTAACAATTCCGCGGGGAAAACGCTGGCAAAGGCGGTCTGGAGCCGTTACGGAAAAGCGGCGGCACATACGCTTTTATGCGAAAGCAGCGCCTCGGATATGCCGATAGGCGCGTACAATCAGGTGCGCGCCGGCGCGCAGCCGACGGCGCTGGTGCCCTCGCTTTATGCGTTGCGTGCCGACAGGCAAGCTACCTTCCTGCAAATTCCACAGGAGGGGCCGCTGCTGGTTTCTTCTTATTTTTGCGCGCGCAATACTATTCCAGAGGCTGTCGCCCACAGGCTGGCACAGGCGCTGCTTTGCTTAGAGCTGTGCGGTTTTTACGCTCAAAACGGCGATCTGATTATCCACCCCGACTGCGGCGCGCCGCAAAGCGCACAGGCAGGCGGGCGCTATCTTGTGCCGGATTCGGCGTGGTTTGACGCCGTTTCACCCGAAGAATTTGACAGGCTGTATTAAGGCGCGTTAAAGCCGCGGGACTAACGCTGTACATCTGTTTAAAACGTCTCAAAAATGTGCTGACGACAGAATATATCAAAGTGCAGGGAGAACAGAAAAGTTTATAAAGGGTACATTTTACGTCGAGACACAAACTTTGCAGGATGTTTATGACCTGCGCTGCATACTAACGGTGAAAGTAAGAATACTCTGATTTGCAGCCGGATCAGGCAAAGCGGCTGAAATTCTTAAAAAAGAATGGTCGTCACCTTGTGGGAGTGGTTACCTATTCTTTCAAAAATACGCATTCATGCCGCGGAAGGTGCAAGCAGATTTATATATTTGCGTGGACTTTTTTGTGCTTCCGGGGTATGATTGTTTGTAAACAGAAACGCTGGTGGCGTTTCTGTCGCCTATGGGCGGCGGATTGACAAGCCCATTCATATCATATGTTTTTTAAAACAGGGCGCGCGGTATGTCTGACGGCGCTCGTTTTCAAAAGCGTGGTTTCATCAAATTATAAGAACGGGAGAAATACAATGCCACATGATGAGCACTGCGGCTGTAACTGCGGCCATGACCATTCGCATCCCCACCAAGCTGATGCCCCTGCTTCACCAATTGAAGTGACAGAAAATCAAAAGGACTTCCTCCATCAGCTGAGCCATCGCCACTATCTGCCCGTGGCGCGTTTTTCGGTAAAGGACAGTCGGGAGGAAGGGTTTCTCGCCACGGCCTTGGCGCCGGTTTTTATCCACTCTGCCGCCGACGATATAGCCATAGTTAAGGAAGCGGGCGCCTTCCTTCAAAAGCTGGAAGACATGGGGCTTGTTACCTTGGATTATGATATTCCCCTGAACAGATACGGCTATGAGGAGTATAAGGGAAGCGCCCTTTATGCGTATTTTTGCGATACCGTAGCCGAGGGAGCGTCCAAGCCCGTCTTTTTGGGAGATACCCCGGTACTGGAACTGGGCAGT
>JAEWMM010000166.1 GCA_023457175.1 Bacillota bacterium
TCCGGAGGCACGCTGACAGATCATAACGGCGCTCCCAAAACAACCGAAGAAATCAATGCGGCGGGATTTTGGACGACGGCGAGCGGCTTCACAGCAGATTGGGACACCGACATATGGTCGATAGAACCCGGCAAGCTGCCCATCCTCAAGGGCATGGCAGGGCAGGATGCTTCCATGCCGGGGCATCTGCTCACGGTGGGAGCAAGCCTCTTTGAGGGTGCAGGCACAAGCGAGGGTGATCCTTACCTTATCAAAACTGCCGCCGACCTTGCCAAACTGGCCGAGCTTGTAGATGCGGGAACCTCACCTTATGCGGATCCCGGAAGGTATTACAGGTTGGAAAAAGACATTGACCTTTCCGGCTATGCAAGTGGGGAGGGCTGGATGCCCATTGGTGGTGCGAGCAGTTCATTCAAAGGCATCTTTGATGGCAACAACAAGACCATTACCGGGCTGACAATCAACCGTCCAACGGCTGATAACATCGGTTTATTCGGCTATCTCAACGATAGCAAAGTGCAGAATATCAGAATCATCGGCGCAAACGTCAGCGGAAAAACCCGTGGCGGCGGCGTAGCCGGATATGTTTGGGGGGCGACGGTAGAGAACTGTGCCGTGATCGGCAACATATCCGGTGTGGAGAGTGTCGGCGGAGCAGTGGGCCGTGCCTCAAGCGGTACATTAGAAAACTGGTACAGCTCCGGTAGTGTGACCGGCAGTGGCAACTATGTTGGCGGCATAATAGGGTATCTTGAATATGCTGCCACTACGGTGCAACGATGCTACAGCGACAGTCGTGTTTCTGGCAATTACTATGTCGGCGGTGTGGCAGGAGAAGTTGGTGCCGGCAGCGTGGGAAACTGTTACAGCACCGGCAATGTCACAGGTGGTCGCTATGTCGGCGGCGTTGCGGGAAGTGTTGGAAGCGGCAGCGCACAAAATTGCTACAGCACCGGCAGTGTTCTGGGAACGGATTCGGAGGGATATATTGGCGGTGTGCTGGGTGTTCTCGGCACCGCAAAAAATTGTGTAGCGTTGAACCCTTCCATCAACGCAGGAGCATACAATTTCGGGCGCGTGGTGGGCAGCAATAGCGGCTCCCTCTTGAACAACTATGCGTTCAGCCGTATGCCCGGCACATGGGCAAATAAGGGTCTAAGTGCAAAGGACGGCGAGGACGTAACCTCAGAGATACTTTTCGGCGGCAGCTTCTGGACGACGGCGGACAATTGGGACACCGCCGCGTGGGACAGCACGGTCTGGACCTTTGCGGACGGCAAGCTGCCCACGCTCACAGGGCTTGCGGGGCAGAGCGGCGACGGCGGGTTGTACCTGACGGCGCGGGATATTCAGTACGCCACAGTGGGCACGATCGGCCCCTTCACTTATAACGAAGGCCGGCAAGCTCCGGTCTTGACCATTACCTTTGACGGCGAAACGCTGACGAAGGAGATGGATTATGCCGTCTCCATCACCAGCACGGACGGCGGCGGCGCCAGTGCTGGGACAAACGCCGGAGAGGTGACACTGACTCTGACCGGCATCGGCAGCTTCAAGGGAACAAGAACGGTGGCTTATTCCATCGACAAGGCACCTTTAACGATTGTGAGTGCCTTGATCAATCCCAAAGTCTACGACGGCACCGCCGCCGCGGAGGTTGCCAACGTGTACTTCCATGGCTTGCAGCCCACCGAAACGCTGGCGCTCGGCGCTGATTACACCGTCACGGACGCGCAGTTTAACAGCGCCGATGCGGGTGCCAACAAGACCGTAACCGCTACGGTGTCGCTCACCAACACGGCAAAAGCCAATAATTACGCCTTGGCAAGTGGCGGTCTGTCCGTCACAGGATTGATCATCGGCAAAGCAGCTGCGCCTGCCGTGCCGGACATCGCCAAAGCCGTACTATATACCGACACCGCCAGCCAGACGGTGGATATCGCCGATCAGATTGCGTCCTATAAGCGAACCGGCGATACCCTGACTTATACGGTTGGCGCCGTGAGCGGCACGAATCCCGGCATCATCCAAACCCCGTCCGTGAATGCCGCGGGCGTACTGACCTTCACGGCCAACGGATCAGCCGGCGATGCGGCAACTATTCCGGTGACCGTAAAAGGCTTTGGCAACTACAACGACATTACCGTAAATGTTGCGGTTACGCTGACAGACAAAACTCCTGTAACGATAATGGCTACAATGAACGGCGGCGTGTACACCGGCAGTGCCTACAGCTACACAGATGCGACAGCCAAACGCAATGACAATAACGCTGATGTTACAGGTGTGTTTACCTTTGAGGTCCAGTATGAATCCACGGACGGCGGCGGGTATAGCGGTGCAGCGGCGCCAATTAATGCGGGGGGTTACAAGCTTACGCTCTCTGTCCCGGATACCAATACCACCTATGCGGGCAGTGCAGCATTCAACTTTACCATCGAAAAGCGGCCGATTACTTTTGCCGCAGATGATAAGACGATCGTAAAGGGCGGGGGCCTGCCGGGGCTGACCTACACGGTTCACAATTTGCCCGCCGGTAAGCTTAAAGCCGACGCTTTGAGCACCGAGCCTATGCTGGCTTGCCCAACCTTTGACGGCAATACACCGGGCAGTTACGCCATTACCCTTACAGGCGGCACGGTAACGGATAACTACACTATCACGGCCCGTACGGGCGGCGCCCTTACTGTCGCGGAGCAGACCTATATCGTCACCTTTAACCTAAATGGCGGCGCCCGCACAGGCGGAGGCGAGCTGACACAGACCGTTGCAAAAGGCAGCGCGGCAATACCCCCCACGGTCAGCCGCAGCAATCACACCTTTACCGGATGGGACAAAGCCTTTACCAAGGTGACCTCTAATCTGACGGTTACTGCCGGGTGGCGCTATAACGGCGGTGGCAGCAGCGATGACAGCATACCTTCCACTGCACCCCCCGCAGCGCCCACACCCGAATGGCTGGAGCAGAGCGGAACCTCCGCGCCGATAGCCGATGCAAAAGAAAAAGGCCTTGGCTACACCCTCACACGCAGAAACGGTCGGTATGGGGTGCGCAAGGCCGCTTGGTCGGCGCTTGCCGATTATCAGTATTGGCACGACACGATGGACGCAGGCGCCGTGCAGGTGCGGGTTTATATCAGGAATCCCGCCGCCCTCGCCTCCGATCTGCTGGTGTCCGGCTATGTAAAGGGCTCGGAAGCGGATGGCGTAAAGGCCATCTTTGAGAAGTGGTTTAAGAACAAGGTGTGCGTCATCCATCTGGATCAGGCCGGGCCGTGGGGCCAGTCTGTCGGGATTGCCGCCAGAGTGAACCTGACCGGCATGGATATGACGAAACTGGTGTTCTACAGCTACGACAAGGCTGCCAAAAGCTATCGGCGTATCGAAAAGCCCGCCTATTGGGTTGACACGAACGGCTACCTGCACTTTATCACCCAGTACGCGGGGGATATTATTATTAGCGAAGGGGCACTGGCCCTCATAGAAAAAGGGGATGTCGACTGGTAATGGGGCTGAAAGCGCCTAATATGAACGTTGGAAGCGCCTTTACGAACCGCCGGGATTCGCTGCACAGGCCAACCAAGGACGCAGCAACGGCCATGAAGTCGGTGAAAACAGAGTAAGGAAAAGTAAATAGCCGCAAATATTCGCAAAGCGAGGGAGGGAATCGGGTATCGGTTCTCTCCCTCGCTTTGCGAATGCGATTTGCGTTTCTTAAATTGGCTTTGCCGTCTTGATAGGTTATCGCAATTCTCATTGCCATCCTCCTTTACTATTTCCGCTCATGCCACACAAATAATTCGATTTTCCTTTTGTTGCATAATGCAGACTGGTTTTCACTTATTAATTTCATCTTTAGTATTAATCTCCTTGTTGCTTGCTGCCCGGAAATTTTTATTTTGGAACATCAATATGGTTTAGCTGAATCCTTCGGTTGCAAACGTCTATCATGCCTTCATCCTTCAGTATTTTCAGCGCCCTGAACAAAGACGGACGCTGCACCCCAAGATGATCGGCAAGCTGCTTTTTGCTGATCGGCAATACAATGCTATTCGAGCGCTGTAAGACAGATTGCTGCCGGAGGTATTCTAAAAGGTTTTCCCGAAGGGTTTTCTGTGTCGCCATTGTAATTCTTCGGTTGAGCTTCTGTGAGTTGTGCGATAACATTTTGATAAACTGCATTGTAAAATGATAGTCGCGCAAAAAGTCTGAGACCGCTTTCTTGGTGACATGTTAAATCTGCGCATCGGCCATACAGTAGATCGTAAACGGGTATGCGTCGGCGTCGCCAAACAACAGATTAGCCCCCAGAATCTGCCCTTTGTAGAATTCAAACATGGTCATGGCCGAACCGTTTTCTAAAAGGGAATACGCGACAAGGCTGCCGGACAGCACGATATCAAGCGTCTTGCAGCGATCCTTTTGATTATAAACTGTCGTACCCCTTGGATAGCTTTTCAGATACAGTTGATTGTTGAAGATCAGCGCCTTCAATTCATGCGGCGGCAGCTGCGAAAACAGCGGTATCGTCGCAATAATCTCCATCATAGCAATATCTCCTCTCATTCAAATAGTATAACAAAAGGAAGCATATGTGTCTATCTGTAAGCAAGCCGAAACGTTATATTGTTTGTATCACCGTAAGGGAGGCATTGTAATGATTGAACAGATCTTTCAAATGGCGCAGCATGACAGTCACACGATTGAAAGGGTTATCACCGATGAAAATGTAAACTTTAATCACATGATCCTCAACAAAAATGAGGGCCTTCCCGAGCATTTCTCAAATTCCAATGTCTACATGGCCGTCCTAAGAGGATTGCTGTCCATTGGTTTGGACACACAGGAAATTCATGAATACGCTGCGGGAACCGTCTTGAAAATCCCTAAGGGAATCAAAATGAATGTCAAGAATCTGCATGACCATACCCTAGAGCTGATTGTCGTAAAAGCCCCGGCTCCGGGAAAGTAAATGAACTTTAAGGAGGGGATATGTATGGATGTCTTTACGTTGGCAATATGGGTTGGCACATTGATTTTTCTGGGGATATCCCTTGCCAAAGATAAAGTAAAAACAAAACGGGCGCTTAAGATAGCGCTCGGAATGGGAAAAGGCATGGTCGTGAGCATCCTTTCGATTGTTTTTGCGATCGGCTTGATCCTAACCCTGTTGCCGCCTACTGAAATTGCGGCGTTTCTGAGCAGCCAGTCCGCCCTGCTGGCGACGGTCGGAGGGGCGCTGCTCGGCACCGTCACGCTGGTTCCTGCTTTTATTGCGTTTCCACTGGTAGGGACACTGGTCAATGCGGGCGTTAGCGTGATTCCGTCCGTTGCCTTTCTGACAACGCTGACAATGGTGGGGATCGTAACCTTCCCGCTTGAAAAGAGGGCGTTTGGCGTCAAGTTCACCGCAGTCCGCAACGGTCTTAGCTTTCTTTTTGCTATTGTTATCGCGCTTGTAATGGGGGTGATGATATGACCGCTATAAAAAAGATCAAAGAGAACCCGTTTTTGGCAATTGTGGCCTTGGCCTATGTCATCATGTTCCTGGCAAAACCGGCCATGGGCGTGGCGTCGGTGAAAAGCAGCGGGTATTATATCAAAGAAATGCTCATGATTATGCCGGTCATCTTCGTTCTGACAGCGCTTTTGGATATGTGGGTTCCAAAGGAAAAAATACTACAGTATCTGGGAAAGGACGCTAAAGCGAAAGGTGTCTTCCTCTCTTTTGTGGTTGGCAGCGTTTCGGCAGGGCCGGATTACGCAGCGTTTCCAATGAGCGTTATGCTTCACAAAAAGGGTGCCTCCATCCGGAATATTGTCATTATCCTAAGCACATGGGCTGTCATTAAAATCCCTATGCTCCTGAACGAAGCAAAGTTTTTAGGGCTGAAATTCATGGCTATACGATGGCTGCTTACAGTTATTGCGATCCTCGTTTTTTCATCGATAACAGCAAAAATCATTAAGGATGAGGATTTACCGGGGGAGGCGCCGGCGCAGGTCGGGCTTCATATCAATTGGGATGCCTGCATGGGCTGTACCTTATGCGCAAAGAATTATCCTGAATTATTCGTGATAGAAAACAAAAAAGCGCGTGTAAAACCGTATGGGGCGTTGGATATGGATAAGCT
>JAEWMM010000167.1 GCA_023457175.1 Bacillota bacterium
ATCCTCAGTCAGCACAATATCTGCGCAACCGGTACTACCGGTAAGCTGGTGGCCGAAGCAACCGGCCTGCGCATTTTCAGATTTCTTTCGGGCGAGCAGGGGGGCGACCAGCAGATTGCCGCGCGCATTGCCTGCAACGAGATTGACCTTTTGCTGTTTTTAAGGGATCCGCTGACCATGAAGCCGGGCGAGCCCGACGAAGCGAATCTGATCCGGCTGTGCGACGTGCATTCCATCCCGATGGCGACCAATATCGCGACCGCCGAGGCGCTGATTCATGCGCTGGAGAAGGGCGATCTGGACTGGAGAGATATTGTTAACCCCAAGCGGTAATTGGGGCATGTTTTGATGTATTAAAAATGCGCGGTCTTTAGCGATGCGCAATTAAAATATCCGCCATATTTAAAAAACGGTGAAGCGGAAGCAGTAGCCTGTTGACAACGCCTACAGAGAAGGGGCCGTCCGGTGCGATACGCCGGGCTTGCGGCTGAGAGCCCCGCCGGTTAGACAGGAGAAGGACATCCGCCGAGTTGAAAGCGAAAAACGCTTTTCGCCTGCTCTGCGTTATAAGAGCGCCTGTTGAGACGACCAAACGGCTGCGGCTGCAAGGTTTAAACGAGGGTGGCACCGCGTGGAGATTCTTCCCCGCCCCTTTTGCTGATTGGGGCGGGGGTATTTTATATTTTAAGCCGCCAAGGCTTTAAACGATATGTATAGTAATTGATAATAGGACTATAAGGAGAATGATGTTATGAAACCGCTCACTTTTGCCCCAAAGGGGACACAGGACGCTCTGCCCGGCGATACCACGCGCTGGCACTATGTCGAGCGCACGGCGCTGGATATTGCCGAGCGTTACGGCTTTTTTGAGATGCGCACCCCCACGTTTGAGCACACCGAGCTGTTCAGCCGCGCCGTGGGCGACACCACCGATGTGGTGCAAAAGGAGATGTACACCTTCAACGATAAGAAGGATCGTTCCATCACGCTGCGCCCTGAGGGAACTGCGGGCGTTGTGCGCGCCGCGATTGAGCACAGCCTGTTGGGCGGTCAGCTGCCGGTCAAGGTCAGCTATGTGATCAGCTGCTTCCGCTATGAGAAGCCGCAGGCAGGCCGACTGCGCGAGTTCCACCAGTTTGGCATTGAGTCGATGGGTTCCCCCTCCCCCGCTGCTGACGCCGAGGTGATCGCGCTGGGCAATCAGGTACTCGAAACGCTGGGTGTCGATAAAATTAAGCTATTTATCAATTCCATCGGCTGCAAGCAGTGCCGACCCGCTTATCAGCAAAAGCTCAAAGCGTATTTCTCTAACTACACCGACGAGTTTTGCGAGACCTGCCTGAACCGGCTTGAGACGACCCCCCTGCGCATCATCGACTGCAAGAGCCCGATATGTAAGGAGATTGCGTCTAAAGCGCCCAAAATGATTAATCACCTCTGCCCCGAGTGCGAAGCGCATTTTGCCGAGCTGCGCGAGCGGCTTGAGGCGATGGGCATTGGCTATGAAATCGACCCCGACATTGTGCGCGGGCTCGACTATTACTGCCGCACCGTCTTTGAGTTTGTCACCGAAGCGATCGGCGCGCAGGGTACTGTTTGCGGCGGCGGACGGTATGACGGGCTGATTGAGGAACTGGGCGGCCCCGCGCTGCCCGGTATCGGCTTTGGCATGGGATTAGAGCGTTTGCAGCTTGTTATGGCGGCGTCTAACGCGGAGGTTCCTTCGCTGCTGCCCTGTGAGCTGTTCATTGCGCCGATGGGCAAGGCGGCGTCGGTTGCGGCCGGAGCACTGGTGCAGAAGCTGCGCGCTGAGGGTGTTTCAGCCGACTGCGAGACAATGAGCCGCAGCTTAAAAGCGCAGATGCGCTACGCCGACAAGCTGGGCGCTATCTACACAATGGTGCTTGGCGAAAACGAGCTGGCGCAGGGCAAGGCGACCGTCAAGGAGATGGCGACCGGTACCACGAGCGAGATTACGCTGGGCGACGGGTTCGCCGCCGAATTCATCAAGCTTTCAATGCAGAGGTGCATCGGCAATGTGGCCGACGCGGCTGCAAAACTATAATCTCGGCGCGGAGTCGCCGATAAAAGGAGTAATAGTAAATGGCAGACTTTATGAACGGCCAAAAGCGTACCGCTTACTGCGGCGAGGTTTCGGCCGAGATGATCGGCAAAGAGCTGGTATTAGCGGGCTGGGCGGCCAAGCAGCGTGATTTGGGCAATTTGATTTTTATCGACCTGCGCGACCGCACCGGCATTGCGCAGCTGGCGTTTGACGACTCTACCGACCGTGAGACTTTTGAAAAGGCCTCGGCGGTGCGCTCGGAATATGTGCTGATGGCAAAGGGGATCCTACGCCGCCGCGAGTCGGTCAATAAGGACATTCCGACCGGCGAGGTAGAGCTTTATGTCTCAGAGCTGAGGGTGCTGGCGGTCAGCGAGACGCCCCCGTTCGACATTAAGGACGGCATTAAAACCAATGAGGAGCTGCGCTTGCGCTATCGCTATCTCGACCTGCGCCGAAACGAGCTGCAGTCGGCCATTCTGATGCGCCACCGCATCGTTAAGCTGGTACGTGACTATTTTGATAAGAACCGCTTTGTCGAAATTGAGACGCCGATTCTCATGAAGCCCACGCCGGAGGGTGCGCGTGACTACCTTGTCCCCTCCCGCGTACATCCGGGCAAGTTCTACGCGTTGCCGCAGTCGCCGCAATTGTACAAGCAGCTTTCGATGCTGGCTGGTTTTGATCGCTATATGCAGATTGCGAGATGCTTCCGCGACGAGGACCTGCGCGCCGACCGCCAGCCCGAGTTCACTCAGATTGACATTGAAATGTCCTTTGTGGATGAAATGGATGTGCAGACCGTCAACGAGGGACTGATGAAGGATATCTTTAAGGATATTATGGGTATGGAGCTGGAGCTGCCGCTGCGCCGCATCACCTATAAAGAGGCGATGGCGCGGTTTGGCTCTGACAAGCCGGATACCCGTTTTGGGCTGGAGCTGCAGGATCTGTCGGATATTTTGAAAAACACCGAATTTGCTGTGTTCAAAAGCGCTCTGGAGGCAGGCGGCAGCGTGCGCGCCATCAATGTCAAGGGCGCTGCGGCTACCCTCTCACGCAAGGAGATCGACAAGCTGGCTGACGTCGCAAAGCTCTATAAGGCCAAGGGCCTTGCGTTCACGCGCCTGACCGAGGAGGCGCAATCCTCCTCGTTTGAGAAGTTTCTCACCGAGGAAGAGATCAAGGCGATTCATGAGCGTATGGCGGTTAAGACCGGCGACGTGCTGCTTGTCGTGGCCGACCCGCGCGACAGCGTTGTGTTTGCGGCGCTTGGTGCGCTGCGCTTAAACCTTGCCAAGCGGCTGGCGCTGATCCCTGAGAATACCTACGACCTGCTGTGGGTGACCGATTTTCCGCTGTTTGAGTACGACCCGGACGAGGGGCGCTACTACGCGATGCACCATCCTTTTACCTGCCCGAACCTTGAGGATATGGACAAGATGGAATTGGATTTGGGCGCTGTACGCGCCCGCGCCTACGACCTTGTGCTCAACGGCACCGAGCTGGGCGGCGGCTCGATCCGCATTTCTGACCCGGCCATTCAGCGTCGGATGTTCGCGGCGCTGGGCATGAGCGACGAGGAGGCCAACGACAAGTTCGGCTTCCTGCTTGAGGCGTTTAAGTACGGTGTGCCGCCCCACGGCGGCATGGCTTACGGCCTTGACCGGCTTGTGATGCTGCTCTTAAATAAGGAGAGCATCCGCGACGTTATCCCCTTCCCCAAGGTGCAGAACGCCAGCGAGCTGATGACCGCCTGCCCCACCTATGTCGACGTTAAGTCGCTTGACGAACTTTCGATTGCCGTTGTGCGGGAAGAAGCATAGCGCATTTGAATTTGCGCCTGTGGGTTATCGCATGTAAATACGGTTTATAGGCTTTGAGGACTAAGCAAAACAGCCGGTCATGAAAAAGTGTGTACGAATGAAACGGATATCGACAATGACATGAATAAAACCACGCTTGTTGTCGGTATCTGCCAATGGCGTAGAGATAAAGCACGGCAGCAGAATTGAATCTGCTGCCGTGCTTATTTATTGGGTATAGCTGCTAAAAATCTTTCATGGGACGAGCACATTCGACGGGGCTGCGTTTTTGTGTGTATGCGTGCTATCCTTTGTTTCTCTTTCCAATATCGCGCGGGTACGGTTTTTTACAATCCGTCCGCCCAACCAGATAGTCAATGCTGGTTTCATACAAATCAGCCAGCTTGTCCATTATTGAAATAGGAATATTTAAATTGCCAAGCTCATAATCCGAATAGGTTGTTTGGTGAATTTGAAGATATTGAGCTAATTCTTTTTGTGCCATATCCCGATCTTCCCGCAAGTTTCGGATTCTATCATACATGGAAAATCACCCCTTGCGTCCATTATGTCTTAAGGGATATTCCCGTATTGGCTTTTAAGGGCATTTCCCTTAAAATGACCTTAAGAGGTGATTGAAATGCCGGATTACAAATTTATATATTATGCGTTGGCGGCGCAAGTAGCAGACGCCATTGACCTATTGGTTAAAGCACAACAGTGTGGTGAAGAAAACGCCATAAAGGAGGACTGCATCATCGAAATTGCACCTCCGCCAGAGCAGCGCGAGGGATAAGCCGTGCAGGATGCTTGCGGATTCCTAAAGATAGCGCAAAGGCCACGGTGCTGTTGTCGTTGACACCCCCTTACATATCTATGTCGGCAACTCGGATTTTCTAAAAGAGGGCTTTGAAAATATGGCTGCAAAGATACTTTTGCAAAACGCTGCCGCTCAAAACAACACAATGCACAAAAATGCGCCTTGATTTGGCATTAAAGGCCATCTCAAGGCGCATTTTCTTATTAAAGAAGCTAGCTGCCTTATTGCGCGTTTGCTATTGCACAAATACGCTTTGTCACAGTGCTGCTTTATAATTGTAATAAAACGGTTGCGGAGAACTTAACCAATAGTGACCATCGCGTCGCCGGAGTTGACCGACGAGCCTTCCTTGACCACGACCGAAGTCACGGTGCCGTCGCAGGGGGCGAAGATTTCGTTTTCCATCTTCATGGCCTCAAGCACGAGCAGCACCTGGCCGTTTGTGACTTTGTCGCCCTGCTTGACGTGCATCTTTAAGATCGTGCCGGGCATCGGGGAATTTACCGCTTTACCGGCAGCCGGTGCGGCGGGCACAGGCGCGGGCGCCGGGGTCGCCGCAGGAGCCGTCGCACGGACGGGTGCGGGAGCAGCGGCAGGGGCAGCGGCGCCCGCTGCCGAGACCGACAGCACCTCGGCGGAACCCTGACCGACCTCTACTTCATAATCTTTTCCGTTGAGGGTTACAACATATTTCATTGACGTTAAACCTCCCTTTACAGTGCGGTAATCGACTTAAAGCGCAGCGCAGCAGGGTTTTGTCCCAGCTCGTTGCAGAGAATGGCAATAATCATGGCCGCCGTGGGCTCATCAACGCCCGAGAGCAGAACCTCGCCGCTGGCGGCGGCAACCGGAGCGGCCCCTGCCGCCGAAATAGTGCCGGCGGCAACCGGGGGTGCGGCAACAGCGGGCGCAGGCGCTGTAAAGGAAGGATCGCCATACAACGCGACAGCCTTGTTGTAGGCCTCCATGTCGCGTTCGTACTTTTCCATCGCAATCTTATAATCTTTTTCACGCTTATAAATCATGAAAAAGACCAGCAAGGCAATGGCGCCAAAAAGAATCAGAATACCAAAGATAGCAGAGCTACTCATAACACCAACCTCCTGACTAATCGATTCTCCGCACGCTGTACTTGACAGCAGCGGGTTTCTTGTCAGCGGCAATGGCGGCGGTTACGGCGGCGGCAACAGCGGCGGCCTCGGTGGGGTTGTCACGCTTCTCAAAATATTTCTCGGCCAGCTGCGGGAACACCAGATAGGAGAGCACATCCTCGTCGGATTTAGCCTTTGCGCCAAGCTCCTTCTTGGTGGCCTCAAAAGCAGGGGCCAGACCGTCGGCAAAACGGGTGGTGATGGGCTGGACGTCGCCAAGCACCTTCTTGATGACCTCGGGATTAACCTCGCCGGGGGCGCGGCCGTATTCGCCGCGCAGATAGGCGCGAACCTCGTTGGAGACCATCTTGTAGCGCTCACCGGCGAGTACGTTCATGACGGCCTGAACGCCGGTGATCTGGCTGGTCGGGGTGACGAGCGGCGGGTGGCCGTGGTCGGCCTTGACGCGCGGAATTTCCGCAAGGGCGTCGTCAAATTTATCCAGCGCATTCTGTTGTTTGAGCTGCGCGATAAGGTTGGAGAGCATGCCGCCTGGAACCTGATAGATGAGCGCGTCGGTTTTAGTGCCCATGACGTACGGGTCGAGTAGACCCGAATCGAGCCCGGCCTTATGCACCGGCCCAAAGAGATAGTTGACGTTTTTGGCCATCATATCGTCGAGGTCGACCTGATAACCAAGCTGGCGCCGGCAGTAAGCCTTGCTCTCGG
>JAEWMM010000168.1 GCA_023457175.1 Bacillota bacterium
GCTGCAGCAGCAGCTCCACCGTGGTGGAACCGTTGGCGTTCGCCGTAACGGTGCTGCCTGAGAAGAGCCTGCTCTGCGCTGTCGAAAATTCCGTCAGACCGCCGGTATTAAACAGGTTGACCACCAGCTTGCCGTCGGTCTGCCAGCTTTGGGCGATGGCGCTGACCGGGCCGCTAAAGGTGAATACCTCCGCCGTGGGCTCCTGCGTAAATCCGACCGAGGAGATGGTGTTTTTAATGTTGTATTTGCCAACGAGCGGGGCGACGTTGGCGCGGCTGATCCAGCCCCCCATCGAAAGCTGGTAGTAAGTGTCGTTGCCGCCGACGACGTTATCCACAGCGCCAAGCTTGGCGGTGGCAATATAATCGCCGTTGGGCGCCTTCATAACGGCGGCCGAAACCTGTGTGCACTGCACGGTCAGCGTGTCGCCCGCGCCGGTCGTAATCAACTCGCCCGCGGAGGTTTTACTGACGGTTTTACCCTGATAGGTCATGGTATAGGTCACGTTGCCCAGACTGACGGTGCCGTCGGCGTCCGGCATTGTGTATTCCCCGCGGAAGCGCGCCGCAACACCGGCCTGCGCTGTGGCGGCAACCTGAGTCAGGGCGATGGTGCGGCCTTTGACGGTGGCGGTCACCGTTGCGCCCGACGGCGCCACGCAGGAGAGCGAAACCTTGTTGTTAACAAAATAGGCGTCATTATAGCTGGGGAACATGTCCGAGACGGTGGTGGCCACCGCTGCGGGCACCTTGTCCGATCGGGTGATGTATACGCTGACGGTTTTGTTCCCCTGCGTAAATTTGACGAGGTTCTGCCCGTAAGCCAGCGCGACGTAAACGCCAAAGCTGCCAAATTTGCCGCGCGTCGTAATCTCATAGTTGTTGTTGCCCATATAGAGCGGCTGGCTCGGGTCGCTGCTGCCCATGATATAATAGTAAGCGGAAGAAACGGTGATATCCTCGGCAGGCTTTGTAATTTGCAGCGTCTGCGGCACCTTTAAATCGACATGGCTGGTGACCGCCTCAAAGCTGCTGTAATCGGCTGCCGCAGGCAGCGCGAGAGAGAAGAGCAACGCTGTTGCACAACAAGCTGCGAACGCGCGCCGAACAAAAGAATTCATTAACGGGCTCCTTTCCTGCCACAGGGCAGAAGCGATATAGATTTGGAAAAATCACTTCTATATTATAGCGTCACTTTATGGCTATTTTATTGCAGTTCGCAAAAATAAAGTTGAAAAATGGATTTTTATTTTCCTGCCGGTCGAGAGCGGCGAAGAGATGAAACGCATTAATGCTTTTACAACACGCAATGCGCAGGGCGCGGCGTTTTTGACCGGGCCGACAAAAGCGTCGCCCGGCATGCTTATAAAAATCTGAAAATTCGCATCAACATGCCGCGATTCCTTTGACGAATGTATCGCAAAATGATACAATGAACAGGCAAGTAATAGATAAAGGACAAAATTATGATGAGCAGAGCAGGTATCCGGTGCGCCCTTGAGGACCGATACACCCATATGGGTGTTTATTCTGTTGCCATAGGCTTTTTATTGGTTTCAGCGCTGGCATTTGCATTCATGGGTGTTTTTGTTAGAATGGCCGGCGATTTGCCGACATTGCAAAAAGCTTTTTTCCGTAATATTGTGTCGGTTGCTATAGCCACATATATGCTGTATAAGAGCGGGGACGGCTTTAAGATACAAAAGCGCAACCGCTGGCCGGTGCTTGTCAGGGCACTGTCGGGAACCTTTGCGCTGGCGGCCAGCTACTATTCATACGACTATATGATAATTGCAGACGCAACTATTCTGGCAAAAATTTCGCCGTTTTTTACGCTGCTTTTTTCCGCATGGCTTATGAAGGAGCGGGTACGCCCGGTTGAGTGGGGAATACTGGCTGCCGTTTTTGCCGGCAGCGCGCTGGTGATTAAGCCCGGCTTTGATTTTGCCGCCATGACCCCTGCGCTGATTGCCGCTTTTGGCGGCGTCTGCACCGGCGTTTCGGTAACCATGGTGCGATTTGCGCAGCTGCGCGGCGAGAAGAGCGAAACCATTGTGCTGGCCTTTTCGGGCTTTTCCTGCCTTGTATTTTTACCGTCGCTGCTTTTTGGCTATGTGCCGATGCGCTTTGCGCAGTTTGCCTGTCTCATGGGGGCGGGACTGTCGGCGGCTGTCGGTCAGTTCTGCATGTCGGCGGCCTATAGGCGCGCGCCTTCCAGCGTGCTTTCGGTGTTTGAGTATTCGCAGGTTCTATTTTCCGCCGTGCTGGGAATGGTTATGTTTGCGCAGTTTCCGGACGCTTATTCGCTGCTCGGTTATGCGGTGGTCATTGGCGCCTCGGTTATGATGGCGGCGTACAGCAAGCGCAACCAAGAGATTAAAACCGATTCTGTTTAATAAATCTAAAAACGCCGCCTATCGGCGATGCGCCCTGTTTAATAAATAACAGGAAATAAAATCTATTGACAAGGGCCGTTTTCCGAGTATAATGATAGCATATTCAAAAAGACAATGATGAGGAGAGTACGTTTGCTGCGCCTCGCAGAGAGTTCTTGGTTGGTGTAAAAGAACAGGCAGTACAAGCGGAACATGGCTTCTGAGTTGCGTGGGCGATATGTAGTCCATGACGGGCGCACCCGTTACAGTGCTATGCTGTAAGCAGCTTTGCCGCAGCAGAGAAGGCTTGCCGTGTGAGCGGCAGGTAAACCAAGGTGGTACCACGGAGTTTTGCCGCTTCGTCCTTGCAGAAGTTATTCTGCAAGGACTTTTTTAATTCATCTATAATGCGCCGCCTATCAGGCGATGCGCAAATAAAAATGTCTACGACATTTTTACTGTGTGAGGAGCATGTGCGAATGATAGAGATTATCGATCTTTGCAAAATCTTTGACGAGGTGACGCCCCCAGTCACAGCGCTTACGAATATCAATCTGCGGGTACATAAGGGGGATATCTTCGGCGTCATCGGCATGAGCGGCGCGGGCAAAAGCACGCTGCTGCGCTGCCTTTCGATGCTTGAGGAGCCAACCTCCGGCGATATTCTGCTAAACGGCCGCAATACGGCGCATTTAAAAGGGCGCGAGCTGATCGAAGCGCGCCGCAGCATGGGGGTGGTTTTTCAGGGCTACAACATGCTGATGCAAAAAAACGTCTATGACAATGTGGCCTTTCCGCTGACCCTGAACCAAACCCCCAAGCCTGAGATCGCCCGCACTGTGACCCGGCTGCTGGAGCTGGTCGGACTTTCTGATAAGGCCAAGGCCTATCCGGCGCAGCTTTCGGGCGGGCAGAAGCAGCGCGTAGCCATTGCCCGCGCGCTGGCGACCAACCCGCAGGTGCTGCTGTGCGACGAGCCGACCTCAGCGCTCGACAGTCTGACGACGAGAAGTATTTTGAAGCTTTTGCGCGACATTAACCGCGAATTAAACGTTACGATTCTGATTATTACTCACGAGATGAGCGTCGTCAAGGCGCTGTGTAACCGCGTGGCGGTCATCGACGAGCAACGCATTGTCGAAAGCGGCGATACCGCCGAGATTTTCGGCAACCCCAAAAGCGACATTACCAAGCTTCTGCTGGGATATGAGGTGAGTACGCTATGATCGCGATGATTATGAAATATTTTCCGCTGCTGGCCGAGGGAACGGTCGACACCATCTATATGACGGTGCTGTCCACGCTCTTTGCCTCCCTGCTGGGCCTGCCGATGGGCGTTTCGCTCTTTGTCACAAAAAAGGGCGGCATCGCTGAAAACCGTCTGTTTCACTCGGCGTTTGGCTGGGTCATCAACATGCTGCGCAGCATTCCGTTCATCATTTTGCTGATGGCGAT
>JAEWMM010000169.1 GCA_023457175.1 Bacillota bacterium
CTTGCAAATAAAGCTTACAAAGCCGGGTTTTAATGCTGCGGCCTTACGGCTCGATTGCGATGGTGCGGGCAGCGGGTAGTGTATTAGCCTTTTTGGGCAGCGTCAGCTTTAACACGCCGTCGGTATACTCGGCCCTGATGGCCTCCTGCTGAATGCCCGATACGTCAAAGCTGCGGCTAAAGGCGCCGTAGGAACGCTCGCGGCGGATGAAGTTGCCATTTTTGTCGGTCTCTTCGCTTTCGGTGCGGCGTTGCGCGCCGATGGTCAGGCAGTCGCCGTCTAAAGAGATGCTGATATCCTCTTTCTTAAAGCCGGGCAGGTCGGCCTCAAGCCGGTAGCTGTCGCCGATATCCTTAATGTCGGTTTTAAACTCCGCCAGTCCGGTGTTCTGGAAAAAGGCTTTTTCAAGGTTGTCAAAATCTGAGAACGGGTTAAAAATCATACTGCGGCGTTTGCGGTCAAAGGGCATCAGATCAAACATATCCATTCCTCCATTCAATGTATGGTTTGGGCTTGTTATAACGCGGAACCGATGGTCCGGGCGCCCAAAGCACCCGTATGTGCAACCGAATTCATTGGATTCCCCCTCCTTTGTCCACACCCTTATCTCTCTTGGAACAATTTTAATATACCCCAAAATTGTTAGAAAGTATCATAAAATTTTTAGACAAATTATTAATTTTAGCACTCGTTAATATAGAGTGCTAATAGCATTGGCGGTATAAAAAAGCCACCCTTATACTCAAGGGCGGCTTTTAGCATATCAAGCGTAATTTTGGGCGGCGGCATCGGGCAAAGCTGACAGAATTGCCTCGTCATCCCCGCAGTAAAGGTAGATCTCTTTATTGTTGCCCCAGTGGAAGTGCGGGGTGTCCTCCCAGTTGAACTCCTGTGTCTCCCAAATAGTAATTTCATCGTTTTGGCGCGAATATTTCGGGATAGCATAGCCGTCTCGCTCAATGCCGTCAAAAACGGCTTTGGCCTCCTTCTTGTCGGAGAAAAGAAAGACATAAAGCTTAACGCCGGAAATGTCGCTGTCTGAAATGACGCCTTGGCAGACGAACGGCACGGTAAAATCGCGGGGCGAGAAGGTGACCCCCTCAAATTCAGGGATTTTACTCAGACGCTCAATGATGCTTTGCTGCCAGTCGGAGGGCACGTCGGTAATCTCAAAAGGGTTACTGACATTTCTAATTTTGTATTCGTCAGTCAAGCGGTAGGTTCCGGCTTTCAGCGGCAGGCTGTAGAGCGGGTAATTGCTACCGTCTCTTTTGTCAATCGCGGTAGAAAAGCGCGAGCGGGTATGCGGCGGCCAAAACGGACCGGAAATGGCAGGGTTGAGTATCACGGCGTCTTCGGGTAGCGGCAGCTGGGGCAGATCGACCCAAACGTTGTTCTCAAGTATTTGCAGCCTAAAACGGTCGCCCGTGCCGTACATTTTGCCGGTGTCATTAACAATGTCAAACGGTATCATTTTGACATAGGGTGAAAAAGAGAGGTAAAGCGTCTTAAAAACAGTGCGCTCGTTGGTGTCTTGCTGCGTGCTCAAGACCGCTTCGGACGAGGTGGCCACGCCGCCCGGCGCTGTGGGCATGGATGCTGCGGGCAAAACCTCTCGGTCGGCAGGGGGCGGCGCTTCCTGTTTGGGCGCGCCATCGCCATCCCCCAACTCCTGTTGGCTGAAGGCCACCGTCACGGCGTACACATACTCATAGCTGTGCTGCGCGTATAACGCGGGCGTGTCAAAGGCGTACACACCGTAGGCCGAAAAGCTGTCTTCCGCGGTCAAAAGCTGAATTTGCAGCGGAATTTCCTTGTCATAAACGATATCCTCGACGCTGGTTAAATAGGAGGTAGCGCTCGCCATGCCCTGAGCGTTAATGTTTTCAGGCAGGTCGTAAGTTATCGTGCTGCCGCCGCCTGCGCTTTGCAGCACGACGCGGATTTGCTTGGTGTGGTCGTCGGATGTCAGCGCAATCCGGCCGCTTGGGCCGTTCAGAGTATGGCTGCTGCCGCCCTGCGGCATCCACGCGCCTTCTTCAAGGCGGTAGCGATTAATCTGCACCGTTTTGACGGTACCGTCAGTCTTAAAATCAAAGATGGGGTATTGTGTGCCCGGCGCCAGCAGCGCGGCAATCTCCTCTTCCTTTTCGTTGAGGCGGGCGGGGAAAATTTGGCCTGAAACGGTGGGCAGGCAGTCCGACGACGCAGGGGGCAGCGTCCCCTTTTCATAAGCGCCGGGCCCGTTGGCCGCGCAGCCGCCGAGCGCGGTGATGCTCAATGCCGCCGCCAATGCGGCGATACGCTTTTTCATATGCGGTTCCTCGCTATCCTATGTTTCAATATGCGCCCTCAAATGCCGGCGCGGCTATTCCCCGCCCTTGGGTGCATTCTTTTGCGCAAAGCGGCAGACGGGGGCCATGACGCAAACGCCGCACTGCGGGCGGCGCGCGACGCAGACCGCGCGGCCGTGCAGCACCAGCCGGTGGCAGAAGTCGTTGGCCTCTTCCATCGGCAGGCAGGCGCGCAGCTCGTTTTCGCACTTGAGCGGATCCTTGGTGGTCGTCAGCCCCAGAAGGTTCGTAATACGGATGCAGTGGGTATCGCACACGACGGCGGGCTGGTGGTACACATCCCCGACGACGAGGTTGGCCGTCTTGCGCCCGACGCCGGGCAGGCGCAACAGCTGCTCGATCGAATCGGGCACCACGCCGTTAAATTCCGAAAGCAGCATTTGCGAGAGCGCGACAATATCCCGCGCCTTGGTTTTATACAGCCCGCAGCTTTTGATAATCTCGCCAATCTCCTCAGGCGTCGCCGCCGCGAGCGCTTCGAGCGTCGGATATTTTGAAAACAGGGCGGGCGTTACCATATTGACCCGCGCGTCGGTGCATTGGGCCGAGAGCCGCACCGCAATTAAAAGCTCGTGCGGCTTTATATACTCCAGCGAACAGATGGCGTCGGGGTAGGCTTCCTTCAAAAGGCGTACCGCCTCGGCGGCGCGTTGTTTTTTGGTCATGGGGTATCCTCCTTAGCGTGATTGACAGTGAAATTGGGGCAACTCGACAGCGCCTGCATGGCGCGGCGGGTTTAAAAAACGGTATTGTAGTCGTTTAACATGTAACCTTGTCACCTTTGCGGCCTATTTTGTGCATAGCGTTGCCGTCCGAGCCTAAGCGTCAGGCCGTCTGCGTCCTCGGCCCTGCTCTGCGCAAAATATCCTCGCAAATTTCAGGCGGTTTACAATTTAGGAAACGGCTATCTTATGCCGGCTTAAGCGGCTTGACGTTGGCAGAGTAGGCGTCTACCGCGCTGATGGCGTTGTTATAGATGACGTCCACCGGATCCCAGTACGGGGCTTTATCGAGATTGTAGCGGCTGTTTGTGATGCTGCCCTGATTATAGCCCATGAATGCGCCGACCCATTCGGCGGACAGCATGGTTTTGACGTAGGCCGAGGCCTCACAGCCATCCACCCGCCCCTCGACCGAGAAGCCGCAGAAGCCGCCGATGGCCCGCGGTGCGCCGTAGATCTGGCCTGAGACGGCGAGAACCTCGCCCTCTGCCCTACAGCCGGAAAGGATGGCCCCGTGCAGTGTGCCCGCAAAGCCGCCGAGCTCACTGTCGCCCGCCACGCTTACCCGGGCGGTGCAGTCGGTGACGCGGGCAAAGGCGGCTTCGTCACCGTCCTGATAATTGCCGATGACGCCCGCAAAGCCGCCGGTCTGGTAGCTGCCGGTGACCTTGCCTGAGACGTGGCAGTCCCTGAGCTGCCCCATACAGATGCCCGCCAGCAGGCCGGTGGAGACCCCGGCGGCGGTGGGTGGGATTGTAACAGGCGTTGAGACCGAGGCGTTTTCAAGCGAAAGATTTTGCACCTCGCCGCCGGGGCCGATTACTGCGAAAAAGCCGCCGAGCAGCGGAACATCGGGGCTGTCGGGCGATGCAAGCGCCATGCTCAGATTGCGTATGGCATGCCCCTGCCCGTCGAATACGGCGTTAAAGCCCATCGGACGATCGTCGCGGATATCGTTCATCAGC
>JAEWMM010000170.1 GCA_023457175.1 Bacillota bacterium
CGTGTCCACCGCGCGGTCATAGCCCTCAAAATCGTCTCCGAGGGCGGTTGCAATCAGCTCTTCTCTCGAAAAAACCTTGCCCGGATATTTGACCAGCGCCGAGAGAATGCGCGCCTCGTTGGGCGTCAGCGCAACGGGTCGTCCGGCCTTGTAAAAGCAGTTGCGCTCAAAGTCGACCGAAAGATCGTTATTATTCCACGAATTTTTCAGGGTCAGCGGTGTCAGGTCGGCCGAGGAGCGGCGCAGCACCGCTTCTATTTTAGCCGCAAGCACCTTGAGGCTGAAGGGCTTGAGCATATAGTCGTCGGCGCCGAGCATCAGGCCGTTGAGTTGGTCGGCCTCGCCCGATTTTGCCGTCAGCATGATGATCGGCGTGCGCGCGGTTTGGCGCACCGCCGCGCAAACCGCCTCGCCGGATATGTCGGGCAGCATCAGGTCGAGCACCACAAGCGAGATGTTCTCGCGCGCAAGCAGCGCCAGTGCCTCGCGCCCGCTCGCAGCCGTATAAACCGTATAGCCACGGCTGGTCAGAAAGGCGTCGACCACTTCAAGAATCTTCGCTTCGTCATCCACGACCAGAATACGCTTATTGTCCACGCCAGCACCGCCCTCTCTTATCGCATTAATCAGATTATACCTTCTGCGTTAAAAAATGACAATCCATGCTTAAAAGCGCGAGCCATTCGTCCCGCGCTTGCAAGCAGCCTTAATACTGTTATTTCCAGTTAGCAAAGATTTTTACCGAGCCCTCTAAAAAATCCTGAGAGATGGTGATGTCGCTGTCGGTGACCGTCTTATCCTTCTCAAAAATCGGCCACGGATTGCATCCGCCCGACTCTACCTCAAGCTGGCTGGCGGAAAAACGGTTGCCGCAGTTCTGGCAAACCAGCTTGCCGCCTGACAGCTCATAATAGCCCCGGCCCGACGAATAGCAGATCTGGCAGGTGTTAAACGCGGTGCGTATCGTGCCGTCCGGCGCTTTGACCGCGATAATTTCCATGTTGGTTTCCCCCACCGTCACCGGATAGAAGGTTGGTGTTTCGGTAATCTCTCCGACGGGAATTGTCAACCCCTCCCCCTGCGCGGCGGCGCTGTTTGAAGAAACGGTCGACGCCTTTTCGGGTGCGACGCTACCGGCGCAGCCAGCGGCCAGAAGTACTACCGCCACGATGGTCAGCAGTGCCGGGCCGGTAAAATGCCTGCCGCGCCCCGTGCGCCTATCTTTTAATGCTTGTATCATCTACTTTTCCTCCTTGGTATCTGCCATAAGGCCGTTGTCAGAATGCGCGGCATTTCTCTTTTTGCCGGAGGAATCCCTGAAAAGGAAAGCGGCGACAACAAGGCCCGCCAGCGGGAAAATACAATGCCAGTGCTGTATAAAAAATTGCATCTTACATCCTCCTCAAATGCGTTTGTTTATTGGCAGCAGGAGCCGCCCGCGCCGGAGTAATAGCGCTCCGGCGGCCAGACCAGCGTTTCGAAGCCGGCCACCTCGGCCTTAATGGCCTGCTCGTCAATGGCGGTTATATCCTCAACCACCTTGACATAGCCGTAAAAGGCGCTGTCGTCGGTCGAAAAATCGAAGCTCTGCTCAGGGTAGAAATAAAAGCCGTTCTCTCCCGCGGTAATGGGCAGCTGCGTCACATAGTCGGGGATCAGGATGAAGGTCTGGCCGGTGGCGGCGGACGTATCAAAATTGATGCGCCACAGCACATTGGTACCGGCCTGCACCACCATCACCGCCGGGGAGAAGCCCCCCTCAGTCAGCGAAATATCCACCGTCTGAACGGGCGTACCGCTGTCGTCGGTCGTAAGCTCGGCCACCGCCAGTTGGTCAGTCGGAATCGTATACCCCGCCGGCGTCGGGTCGGGAATGGCCGCATCCGCGCTGTCGGCGCTGTTGTCGATCGGCGTGCCGGGCTCGACCACGGTGATACGGCCTCTGATCATGCCCATCCAGCAGCTATACTGATAGACGCCCGCTTTGTCGGGCGTGAAGCTGATGACATTTTCGCCGGGCTCAAACTGATGGGTGATATCGTATGCGGGGATGTAAAACCGGTTGTTGCAGCCGTTGATGCTGCCCTGCGGCGCGTTGACGACCCACTTGACCGGCGTGCCCGCTTCTACGGTGATATTAGGGTACCGGCCGGGCGCAAGGGTGCTCTCAACCAGCTGCACACCGTCCTGCATGACCGGGCCGGTTCCCGAATTGTCCGGGCCGTCCGCAGTTAAAAGCGGCACTGCAACCCCCGCCAGGCTAAGCCCTTGAGAAAACATCGACAGGCCCAGCACCGCCACGAGAACGGCGCCCACCGTCATCATTTTATGCAGATATTTCTTAGCAAGCATTGCGCTCAGCGCGCCAAGGCCCAGCATCAGCGGCAGCGTACCCAGCGCAAATACCAGCATGGACATTGCGCCCTTGACCGGGCTGCCGGTCGAAAGGGCATACAGCTGCATAGCCTGCAACGGCCCGCAGGGCATCAGCCCGTTGAGCAGGCCGACAACCAGCGGGCTTTTTTTAGACGACGGACAGCCGCCTTTACAACCCGAAGACATGGGCATCGAAAGGCTCAGCCTGCGCATCCACGGAAAAATATCGAGCATATTGATTCCCATAATC
>JAEWMM010000171.1 GCA_023457175.1 Bacillota bacterium
AGATCCAGCAGCAGCGTGTAAATAATCAGCACCCGTACCGTCTGCATCACAAAATCCTTGCCTATCACCCGCCAGCAAATAATCAGGAACGGAATATTCAACAGCAAGCTCATGGAGCCGATCGGCAGACCGGTCAGGTAATTGATCAGCACTGTAATACCGGTAAAGCCGCTCGGCGCAATTTTATTTGGAACAGCAAACATTTTGACTCCGATTGCCCAAAATGCGGAAGCGGCAGCGTCCAGCGCAATCCCCTTTGCGCCCGAAACAAGCTGCCTCCTGGTCAGTTTCATGGTTTTTCTTCCTTTCTTTATTGTTGCATTCACCCTCACATCATAACCGAGCGCAATAGAAATAGCAATGCATTTGTTGTTGACCACAGCGTTTTATTGTATTTTGTTTTGGCGCTTTAATGGCGCGTAAAAATTAATCCACAAGCCGCTTAAAGCCGGTGCCCAGCGTCTCGGCGGCGTGGGTGATGACCACAAAGGCGCTGCCGTCGTTTTGCCGCACCAACGATTTTAGCGTAAAAATCTGCCGTTTATCGGTCACACAGAGCAACACTGAAATCGGCTCACGGCTAAACCCGCCCAGCGCGTGCAGCACCGTGACGCCGCGCTCTAAACCGGTGAGCAGCGATTGGGTCACCGCCGCTTCCTCGCGCGTCACAATCAACACCAGCTTTCTGGCATCCGCGCCGTCGATGATGCGGTCGATCACCACCGTAGAAGCGTAGATCATCACCGTGCCGTACAAAATTGTGTCGATACTGCGATAGGCGGCCGCCGCCATCAGCACGACGGCGCAGTCGGTCAGCATCACAATAAAACCAAACGAGAGATGCGGACGATTTTTCTTGATCAGCATGACGATGATATCGGTGCCGCCGGTCGAATCGCCGTGCATCAGAATAATGCCAAGCCCCGCGCCCGTGAACACCCCGCCAAACACAGCCGCTACGAGCGGTTCGCCGGTGTAGGACGGTAAGAGCGCCGTCATGGCGTCCATGACAACCGACACAATGACCGTAATGCGCAGCGTGCGCCAGATAAAGCGGTGCCCCAGCCTTTGCCAGCCAAGCAGCAGCAGCGGAATATTCATCATAAGGCTGACGGTGCCGATCGGCAGGCCGAATAAAATGTAAAGCACCGACGCAATACCCGAAAGACCGCCGCCAACAATGCGATTGGGCGCTGAGAATACGCATATTCCCAACGCCAGCAATGCTGCGGCGGCGGTCTCAGTCAAAAATTCAGTTTTAAAGTAATGCCACGTCTTCGCTGTCGGGGTCCTGCTGTTGCGCATGCAAATCCCCGTCCAAAATCATTTTAAACAGCGCGCGGATACGCTGCTGGTTCCCGCCGAGATACAGCCAGCCGAACAGCGCCTCAAGCCCTGTTGCGGTGCGGTATTCCGCTGCCGAGGTGTGCCGCGGCGGCGTGACGCCGTTGGCGTTTCGGCCGCGTTTAAAAACCACCATCTCCGCCTCGGTCAGCGCGGGGGCAATCACGGCAAAGCCGCGCGCCTGCGCCGTCGCCCGCACCATTTCCACCGCCAGCGTATGCAGCTTGTTGGCCGAAAGGCTGGTGTAGCGGCTGACAATCTCCTCGCGTACCAGCATCTCGTAGACGCCGTCGCCAACAAAGGCCAGCGTCAGCGGGTTGATGAGCCGAAGATCGGGCATATTTTCTGCGTTGAGCATAGCACGGCTCCTATCTCACGTAATCGAATTCAAAGCCGTCGATGTCAACGGTATCGCCCTCGTTGATACCCATTTCCTCCAGCTTGTCGATAATGCCGCTGCTGCGCAGCGACCGCTGCAGATATTGCAGCGACTCATAGTCGTCCATATTGACCGAGCGCAGGATGTGCGGCAGCCAGCTCGCCTCGATATAGTATACCCCGTCGTCACCGCGGGTAATCTCAAAGGTGCGCTGACCGGCCGCATCCAGATCAATTTGCGGCAGCGGGTCAGGCTCATAGCGCAGCACAGGCGGCAGCTTGTCCAGCTCGGCGGAAATTGCGTTTAAGAGCGGTTCTATACCCTGTTTGGTCGCCGCCGAAATCGGGAACACGCGGTAGCCGCATTCCTCAAGCGCCTTGGTGAAGTCCGCCACCTGCTCGGGCGATGCGATGTCGCACTTATTAGCGGCCACGAGCATCGGCCGTTCGGCCAGTGCCTCCGAGAAATTGGCCAGCTCGCGGTTGATGAGATCAAAGTCATCAAGCGGCGCTCTTCCCTCGCAGCCTGAGACGTCGACGACATGCACCATCAGGCGGCAGCGCTCGACATGGCGCTAAAATTCATGTCCCAGTCAGACGCCTTCCGAAGCGCCCTCAATCAGGCCTGGAATATCGGCCATAACATAGCTTTTTTCGGCGTCCACCCGCACAACGCCCAGCACCGGGGTCAGCGTGGTAAAGTGGTAGTTGGCAATTTTGGGCTTGGCCTCGCTGACCATCGAGATCAGCGTGGATTTGCCCACGTTCGGAAAGCCGACCAGACCGACGTCGGCCAGCAGCTTTAATTCGAGCTGGACGTCAAACTCCTCGCCCGGCAAGCCCGGTTTTGCAAAGCGCGGTATCTGCCGCGTGGGAGTTGCAAAGTGCTGGTTACCCCAGCCGCCGCGCCCGCCGCGCGCAATGGTAACCGGCGCATCATCCGAGATATCGGCCAAGAGCCTGCCCGACTCGCGCTCGCGTATCAGCGTGCCTTGTGGTACGCGGATGATGAGATCCTCAGCGTTTTTACCGCTGCACTGGCGGCGTCCGCCCGGCTCACCCTCGGGAGCAAAATAGCGGGTCTTGTATTTAAATTCCATCAGCGTGGTCTTATTGGTGTCGGCCACAAATACGACATTGCCGCCGCGTCCGCCGTCGCCGCCGTCCGGACCACCCGCTGCAACGTATTTTTCGCGGTGGAACGACACGCAGCCGTCGCCGCCCTTGCCGCCCTTAATCTTAATAAACGCCTTATCAATAAACATGCTTTTCCCTCCTTTTTGGGGGCGCGCGCCGATCGGTTATACCAATATTCTGCTA
>JAEWMM010000172.1 GCA_023457175.1 Bacillota bacterium
GCATTAGAGCGCCCTGCAAACACGAATTCCGGGCAGTCGCAGGGGGTAAGCTGCGAAGAAAGCCCGAAGGCACGTTCAAAGATGACCTTGTTATAATTCATGCGAGAGCGCTCCTTGTCGTACAGTATTAATCAGCAGGTAACGGGGTGGCGCGGCGTGCCCTTGACCTCGGTGAGCAGATTCACGGCGTACTCCTCCTCAATAGGAGCAGACGCCGGAACCGGCATTTTAGAGAGCGCCACGGGCAGCACATCGCCGATATTGCGCGCGATCACAAAATGGATCGCCTTTTTCACGGCAGGGTCTAATTCGGCAATATCCGGCTCGTTATCCGCCGGGATAACGACCGTCTTGATGTTGTTGCGCAGCGCCGCCATCGTCTTCTCGCGCAGGCCGCCGATCGGCAGCACACGGCCGCGCAGCGTGATCTCGCCGGTCATGGCGACGTCGAACTTAACGGGAATATCCGAGAGCGCCGAAAGCAGAGCGGTGCAGATGGTGATGCCCGCCGAGGGGCCGTCCTTGGGCACCGCACCCTCGGGCACGTGGATGTGAATGTCCTTATCTTTATAAAACGTACGGCTGATGCCGTAGGCGTCGGCATGGGCGCGCAGATAGCTTACCGCGGCGTGGGCCGACTCCTTCATCACGTCGCCAAGGTTGCCGGTTAATTCCAGCTTGCCGTTGCCGTCTAAAACGGCAACCTCCACTTGAAGCATCTCGCCGCCGACCGACGTCCAGGCCAGGCCGTTGACCACGCCGACCTCGTCGCGGCTGGCAAGCGCGTCGGGGTGGTACTTCTTCGGGCCCAGAAGATCGCCGAGATTTGCCGGCGTGACGATGATCTGCTTGGATTCCTTCGCCACGATGCGCTTGGCGCACTTTCGAAACACCGAGGCAACGCTGCGCTCCAAGCGCCGCACACCCGACTCGCGGGTGTAGCTGTCGATGATGACGTACAGCGCCTCATCGGTGATGCGGGCCTGACGGCCGTTTAAACCGTGGCGCTCGCGCTGCTTGGGGATCAGATAATCCTTCGCGATATGGAACTTCTCCTCGCGGGTATAGCTCGAAAGCTCTATGACCTCCATACGGTCATAAAGCGGGGCGGGTATCGTATCGGCATTATTTGCCGTCGCGATGAACATAACATCCGACAAATCGAACGGCAGCTCGATGAAATGGTCGCGAAACGCGTGGTTCTGCTCTGCGTCGAGCACCTCAAGCAGCGCGGACGAAGGGTCGCCCTTGTAGTCGCTGCCAAGCTTATCGACCTCGTCAAGCAGCATCAGCGGGTTTCGGCTGCCCGCGCGGCGCATCGCGTCGATCATGCGGCCCGGCATTGAGCCTATGTAGGTCTTGCGGTGCCCGCGTATATCCGATTCATCCTTGACGCCGCCGAGCGAGATACGCACATAATCGCGTCCCGTGGCCTTGGCAACCGACTTGGCAATCGACGTCTTGCCGACGCCGGGCGGCCCGACCAGACAGAGAATCTGCCCTTTGATGTTCGGGGCCAGCGCCCGCACCGCAATCGATTCAAGCACGCGGTCTTTAATTTTTTCCATGCCGTAGTGGTCGTGGTCGAGGATCTTTTTTGCTTGCGCAATGTCGGCCTTAACGGGTTTAAGCGTGTTCCACGGCAGCTCAAGGCAGATGTCGAGGTAGCCGCGGATCACGGCCGCCTCCTGCGAGCTGCCCGGCATTTTGCTCAGGCGGTTGGCCTCCTTGGTCAGCTTGTCGCGCACCTCGTCCGAAAGCTTGAGCGCTTCTATCTTTTCAAGATAGGTATTGATCTCGTTTTCGGGCGAATCGTCCTCGCCCAGTTCCTCCGAAATAACCTTGAGCTGCTCACGCAGGTAATAGTCCTTCTGATTGCGGTCAACGCGGCTCTTGACCTTTTCGTAGATGCCGGCTTCAAGCCGCAGAATCTCGTTTTCGTTCTCGAAAATTTCGGCGAGAATTTCAAGACGGCGCAGAAGATTTGACTGCTCTAAGACCTCCTGCTTTTCCTCAACCGGCAGCGGCACATTGCCCGCGATATACTCCGAGAGCAGCGCGGGATCCTCCGACATCATGACGCCGAGCACCAGCTCCTTGGGCATTTTGGGCGAAAGCTCGCAATACTCCTGAAACAGGTTTTTGACGGTACGGATTAAGGCGCTCGCCATATCCTGAGAAGCGGCGGACAGCCGCCGTGTCGGGAACGCCCGAATATCGGCGACAAAATACGGTTCCTCCTGACGGACGCGCACCATTTTAGCGCGGTACAGGCCTTCGGCCATGACACGCAGGCCGCTGCCCTGCACGCGAATCACCTGCTGTACCTGCGCGACAACGCCAACCTGATACAAATCCTTAGGGCCGGGGTTGTCGTCCTGCACATCGGCCTGAGCCGTGAGGAAGATTCTGCGGTCGTTTTCCATCGCATGGTTTAACGCCAGAATGGATTTTTCGCGGCCGATATCAAAATGAAGCACCATCGTAGGAAAAAGCACCAATCCGCGCAGCGCAATGGCCGGCATCGTCTGGTTTTGCAGTACTGTTTTTTTCTCTTTCAAAGAGGGCACCTCCTTATTTTCTTACTTTATTAAATACACAGCCCACTTTAAGCTGTTAAGATATTATACTAAATAACTCGTGAATTTTTCAAGTGTTATAAATTACAAAAAGACCCTTCGTTGGATTCCCAACTGCCGTCGCATCGTTGCACACGGGGTCTCCACCGAAGGGTCTATCCATGACAATCAGGTAAAAATCGCCGGATCAGGAAGCGGTTCCGGCGTTGCGCGCCCTAGCCTTTTTAGGCGCCGGCAACAGCGGTTGAGAAGACTCGTCGGTCAGCAGCCGGTCGGGGTTTCTGTAAACCGTAGGCTCGCCGGTTTTGTTGATGCAGCCCTTGGTGATAACCACGCGTTCAATTGTGCGGTCAGAGGGGGCCTCAAACATCAGCTTGGACAGCACGCCCTCCAGAATGCCGCGCAGACCGCGCGCGCCAATCTTGCGCTCAATAGCGAGATGCGCAATCTCGCGGTAGGCGTCGGGCTCGAATTCCAGCGCGATGTTATCCAGCTCGAACAGGCGCTGATACTGCTTGATCATTGAGTTTTTCGGCTCAAGCAGAATGCGCACCAGCGCCTCTTCGTCAAGCGAATGCAGCGACGTGATGACCGGCAGACGCCCGATCAGCTCAGGGATCAGGCCAAAGCGAACGAGGTCCTGCGGGATAAGCTTCTGCATCATTTCGTCGCTTTGTTCCTTCGAACGGATATCGGCGCCAAAGCCCATCGTCGTGGTAGCCACACGCTTTTCGATAATCTTATCGATGCCCTCAAAAGCGCCGCCGCAGATAAACAGGATATTCGAGGTGTCGATCTGAATAAACTCCTGCTGCGGGTGCTTTCTGCCGCCCTGCGGCGGCACGTTAGCGACGGTACCCTCTAAAATTTTAAGCAGCGCCTGCTGCACACCCTCGCCCGAAACGTCGCGGGTGATGGATGGATTCTCGCTCTTGCGCGAGATCTTGTCGATCTCGTCGATATAGATGATGCCTTGCTGCGCCTTCTGAACGTCATATTCCGCC
>JAEWMM010000173.1 GCA_023457175.1 Bacillota bacterium
ATTGTTTTCGCTTTTATTAATATATTATAGTATAATGATAAATAGTTCAACATTATTTTACAGAATACTATTCCGCTTGCAGCGACAGGGGGAATTATATGCGACTGCTTCAATACTATGGGCATTCCAATGCGGACTATATTGTTTGTAAAAAAGCAATATTGACCACCAACCGGGAAACGATTGGATACATCCTTAAAATGGCGCTTATTATGATGTCATTTTTGGTGGTCGCTTCGTTTGTATTGCCGTTTCTCGAAATATACCGCAAGATCTATTTTGCAACCGCATTGTCGCTTGTTGCGCTGGCTCTGGCGTTTGAACGTCTGCTTTTTTTAAAAAGAAACAGCATGCTTGGCGCCTATCTGCTGATGACGATACTGTATGGCTTCGGCATTGCGCTGGCCATTCCCAATCAGAACCAGACCTCGTCGGTTTTTAATTTGCTGCTTGTCATCCTGCCCATTTTCTTTATAGATAATTTCCTGCGCATGGCGCTTTATACGATGCTGGCCGGCTGCATATTTTGCGCTGTATCGTACCAGACCAAACTGCCGCTGGTGGCGTCGCACGATATTTTTAACTGCCTGTGCTATTACGCCATCTCGCTTATGTCACATTTTTATGTCAACTATCGGGTTGTCGGCGGCATGATCAGCGACCGCAAGCGTGACGACGCGCTGATTTCGTACCAGAAGGCGCAGTACGAGCTGCGTGTGCAGGTGCAGAAAGATCCGCTGACCGGGCTGTATAACCGGGGCGCCTTTATTGAGCTGGCCGTTTTACAGCTCAAAAAGTGCTGGGAGCAGGAGCGTTATCCGGCGCTGGGCATATTGGATCTCGACCATTTTAAATCGATTAACGACACCTATGGCCACCAGTCGGGCGACGAGGCGCTTGTCGGCGTCGCGACCATTTTGAAAAAAACGCTGCGTGGCAGCGACATTGTCGGGCGATTGGGCGGCGATGAATATATATTTCTGCTGACCGATATTGAAAGTGACGAAGCGCTCCCGGCAATATTGGACCGCCTGCTCGAAGGCGTAGGGCAGCTGGGTAACGACAGGGGCATGCCGCTGCACGCTTCGGTAGGCCTGATTCTCTCGCTCGACACGCAGGATACCTTTGACAGCTTATACCACAGGGCGGATATTGCCCTTTATAACGCCAAAAACACAGGCCGGAACCGGTATGTGATTTATCGCTAGACTACCTTTGTCCAAGGCGCAACCGGCGCTGGCGGGCGTCCTAAGGGGCGTTTTCTATCCGGCGGGACAAGCTCTGGGGCAGCCCTGAGCGGTTCTTTCAAAAAAGTCCACGGCTGCTTGGCATTAGAAGCGGACGCAAAGGCCCGCTTATTCAAAAAAGCGTTTTATTATACAGCAGCGCGTTGCTTTTGCAGACAACCGCTTTACCTCCGTGACGACTCGGTTGCAGGCGTCTGTTAAAGAAGCAGCCGCGCAGGCAAAAATCGGCTTTGACACCGTGCAGCCGACGATCAACCGACCCCCGGATGCAATCCGGTGAGCCGCATGGTGCGTTGAGGAAAAAGCCACGCTGAACTTTATTTAGTATAACCCTTTTGATATAACTTTTAATCCTTCTGAAAAAACCGCGCCCTGCCCGGACTCTAACAATCCGGACAGGGCGCGGTTTTAACCATGCGCGATGATTATTCTTTTTCTTGACTAACGCTGACTGCCGTAAACAGCGTTTTTGCCGAGCAGGCACTCAATTTCGAGCAGGCGGTTATATTTTGCCACCCGCTCACTGCGGCAGGGCGCGCCGGTTTTGATCTGCCCGGCGTTCACCGCCACCGCCAGATCGGCGATGAAGGCATCCTCCGTCTCACCGGAGCGGTGCGAAATCACAGTGGCATAGCCGCAGGACTGCGCCAGCGAAATGGTGTGCAGCGTCTCAGAGAGCGTACCAATCTGGTTAGGTTTGACCAGAATCGCATTTGCAACGCCGTTCTTAATCCCCCGCTCCAGCCGCGTGGGGTTGGTGACAAACAGGTCGTCGCCGACCAGCTGTACCCTGCCGCCCAGCTGCTTTGTCAGCTGCTGCCAGCCCTCCCAATCCTCTTCGCCAAGGCAGTCCTCCAGCGACAGAATCGGGTAGCTGTCGCAGAGCTTCTCCCAGTAGTCGCAAAGCTGCTCGGTCGTGTAGGGCGTGCCGCGCTTTAGCGCAACGTAGCCGCTCTCAGCCGTCCACTCGCTGGCCGCGGCATCGATTGCGAGCTTGACCTGATCGGTATTGAGGCCCGCCTTTTCAATTGCGGCGACAATAAACTCCAGCGCCTGCTCGTCACCCGCAAGGTTCGGCGCAAAGCCGCCCTCGTCGCCCACACCGGCGCCTAAGCCTTTGCTTTTAAGCAGCGATCCCAGCGCGTGGTGGATCTCGCTGCCCCATTGCAGCGCCTCAGCAAAGCTCCCCGCGCCCACCGGCATGATCATAAACTCCTGAATAGCCATATTGTTGTCGGCGTGACGGCCGCCGTTTAGAATGTTCATCATCGGTACCGGCAAAATGCGCGCGAACTTGCCGCCCAGAAACTCAAACAGCTCGACCTGATGCTGAGCCGCCGCCACGCGGGCGCAGGCCATTGAGACGCCCAGCATCGCATTGGCCCCCAGACGAGATTTGTTTTCGGTCTTGTCCAGCCGCATCATCACACTGTCAATTTCAGTAATATTACCGGCCCAAAGACCGCAGATGGCCGGGGCAATCTCCCGCTCGACCCCCGCGACGGCCTTGAGCACCCCCTTGCCACCATAGCGTGCGCCGCCGTCCCGCAGCTCGTGCGCCTCAAAGCTGCCGGTTGAAGCGCCGGACGGCACACAGGCCTCCCCCGATGCGCCCGCCTCCAATGTTACCCGTACCTTAACGGTGGGGTTGCCCCTCGAATCCAATATCTCCATGCCGCGCACCGAACTGATTTTTTCACTAAACGGTTTCATAAAATTCTGCCTCCCTTATACTTGTATATTGGCCCGCTCAACCGGGCGTTAGACGGCGTATGCCAAAAATGCGCCTGCCCTGAAACGGACCGACGCATTTGGCATGGGCGCATGCAATAGGCTGTTTTAAGTATAGATTCGCCCGACGGCATCCGTCAAGACCCCAACCGGCAAAAAATTGGGCATAGTCTTTCCGGCATGGAAATAATGGCGATTCCATCTATTTTGCCATACGCCTGGTTTTTCCGGCGACGACCCTTTCAGCGGCTGGATTGCAGGTCCCCGGCTCAATGCCTTTTTGTCACAGATGCTGCAAATAAGCTTAGGCGTGCTGCGCAGATAAGCTCCCGAACACCGGCATTCAGACCGTTAATAGCTGAGCGCCCCATAAAAGCTGTCTAAGATGCTCTGCATGGCCTGTTCGATGCCCCTGTCGTTCTCCACCACGAAATCGCTGCTCTTCTTATAGATCGGCGTGCGCTGCTCCTTCATTTGGCGCAGCGCGTCAAGGCTTTTAGAAAGCGGTCTCCCATCGGTTGAGAGCAGCTCCAGCGGCCGCTCAAGGCAGACGACCAGGCCGTTCTGCCGCATGGCCTCGACGTTCTTTTCGCGCAGCACCGCGCCACCGCCGGTCGAGATGACCAGCCCGGTGCGCCTGCCAACCTCGCCTACCGTCTCAGCCTCGATTGCGCGAAAATGCGCTTCGCCATGTTTAGCAAAGATATCGGGGATGCTCATGCCCGCTTTCTGCACAATGATATCGTCCATCTCAACAACCTCGCGTCCCATGCGCCCGGCGCAGGCGGCGGCCAGCGTCGTTTTACCCGAACCGGGCATGCCTACCAGCACCAGGTTGGTCAGCTCCTTGCGCATTTTCTGCTCGATAATGCCGATTTGCTCGTCTGAGATTGGCATTTTGCCAAAACGTTCGGCGGCATATTTGGCCTGTGCCACCAGCATCGAAAGTCCGCCCCCGCAAGGGATGCCCAGCCGCTTGGCCTCAAGCAGCAGCGCGGTGCAAAGCGGGTTGTAGACGACGTCGATCAGACCGCCAAGGCGGTCAAACCGCGTCAGGTCAAGCAGGCTCTCGCCGTTATTCGGATACATGCCCACCGGTGTGGTGTTGACGATAATGTCGGCGTCGGCGTGCTCGTAAACGTTCTGATAGTTGACTGCGCCGGTGCGTGAAACGACGACAATCTCCCGCGCGCCCTCGTGCCGCATGGCGGCGCGTGCGGTCAGGCTGGTGCCCCCGCTGCCCAAAACCAACACCTTTTTATCTTTAAACCGGATATCCGCCTTGCGGGCCAGATATAAAAAGCCCGCGTAATCGGTGTTGTCGCCCAGCAGTCGGCCATCGGGCTGCATCATCAGCGTATTGACGCTGCCAATCTCCCGCGCCGCGTCGGTAAGCAGGTCGCAGTGCGGGATAACTGTCCGCTTATAAGGAATCGTGACGTTGAGCCCGGCAAAGTTGCGCGCGGACAAAAACGCCTCAATCTCATCGCGCGGAATACTCATCAGCTCATAATCGTAGCCGCAAAGCGCGTGATGGATTTGTTTTGAGTAGCTGTGCCCGAGCTTTTCGCCAATGAGGCCGTAGCGTTTTGTATTTTCTATCATCATAACCATCCCATCCTATGCGTCGATATAGTTGCCCAGAAATACGAAGGTACCGGGGTTGTTTTGCAGCTCGCACAGCAGCTTTAGCACCGGCTCGGCGCAGGCCGAAGCTTCCAGATCAAAATAGAACATGAACTCAAAATCCTTGCCGGGAATTGGCCGGCTCTCAAGCTTCGTCAGGTTGATGCCCAGCATAGAAAAGCGCGACAGCATGCCGGAAAGAGAGCCGGGGCTGTGCGGCAGCGTCATCATCAGAGAGATTTTTGACGCGCCCGGATAAATTTCAAGCCCGCGCGAGATGCAGATGAAACGCGTAAAGTTGTTGTCGTTGTCCTGAATGCCCTCTGAAAGGATCTGCAACCCATAAAGCTCGGCGCACTGCCGCGAGGAGATGGCCGCAACGTCGTCGCGATCCGATTCGGCGACCATTTTGGCTGCCATCGCCGTATTGGCACAGACCGTAACCTTGATTTTGGGGTGGGCTTTCAAAAATTCGCCGCACTGACCGATCGCCTGCTCGTGCGAGAAAACCTCGCGGATGCCTTCAATTGACGCGCCCTTTTTACCGAGCAGCGTGTGGACAATGCGCAGACGGGTGCCGCGCACAATACTGAATTTATGGCGCTTCATCAGGTCGTAAACCGCACCCACCGAGCCAAACGAGCTGTTCTCAATCGGCAGCACGCCGTAGCGGCACAGTCCCTGCTCCACGGCCTGAAATACGCCCTCAAAGCTCTGGACATACACGATCTCGGCGTGGGGGAACAGCTTGTCGCAGGCCTGCTGCGAATAAGCGCCCTCAACGCCCTGACAGGCTACCACCGCCCGTCTGGGGAAAAGCGTCGGCGTGTTTTTCAGCGCCTCCTCAATGCGGCCGGTCAGCGCGTTTTCATTCGCCATCAACCCGCTTTGATAGGAACGGCTCAATTCAAACAGCGTGCGGAACAGCACCTGGGTATAATCCTCAAACGGCTCGCCCGCTTCGAGCGCCATCCGGTTTAAAATGGCGCGCTCGCGCTCTTTATCGAGCACCGGCAGGCCGTTTTCAAGCTTATATTTTGCAATATCCATCGAGACGTTCATCCGCTCAACAAAGAGCTGCACCATACGGTGGTTGATGTCGTCTATTCTCGCTCTCAGCGCGTTTAAATCTAAATCCATTGGTTTTTCCCCTTTTCTTCAATCAACAGGTCGAGCAGCACCAGCGCCACCGCCGCCTCCACACAGGGAACGGCCCGCAGCACCACGCAGGGGTCGTGTCTGCCTGTAATGGCAAGCCCGGCGTTTTCCTTCGTCGAAAGGCTGACGGTCTGCTGTGTCTTTGCAATAGAGGGCGTCGGCTTGAACGCCGCCCTCAGCGTAATCGGCATTCCGGTAGAAATACCGCCTAAAATGCCGCCATGGTTGTTGGTTTGGGTCACAATCTGATCATCCTTCATGATAAACGGGTCGTTATGGGCGCTACCGCGCATACCCGCGGCTGCAAACCCTGCGCCAAATTCGACGCCCTTGACGGCCGGAATGCCGAAAATGGCGGCTGCCAGTCGGTTTTCAAGCCCCTCGTATAACGGCTCTCCAAGCCCTGCGGGCACCCCGACGGCGGCGCATTCGATAATGCCGCCCACCGAGTCGCCCTCATCCCGCGCCGCGTCGATCTGCGCCTGCATGCGAAGCCCCGCCTCGTCAGAAAGAACTGGAAACGCCTTTTGCGACAGCATGGTTAGCTGCTGCGCCGAAACGGCGACGGGGTCAAACGGCGTGTCGGCCTCACCGGCGATGGCCGCAATGTGCGCGCCCACCGTGACACCCCTCTGCGCCAGAAGCTGCATCGCCACCGCGCCCGCAAAGCAGAGCGGAGCTGTCAGCCTGCCTGAGAACTGCCCGCCGCCCCTAATGTCATTCGCGCCGCCGTATTTCACGGCTGCGGCATAGTCGGCGTGCATCGGGCGCGGCAGATCGCGCAGCTTGTCGTAGTCCTTAGAGCGGGCGTCGCCGTTTTGTATCACGGCGCACAGCGGCGCGCCGCAGGTAACGCCGTCAACCAATCCGGAAAGTATCTGGGGGATATCCGCCTCGCTGCGGGCGGTGGAAAAGCGGTGCGCGCCGGGGGCTCGGCGCCCCATAAATCGGTGGATGGCCTCAATATCGAGCCTGACCCCCGCGGGCAGACCGTCGAGTACCACGCCGATCGCCTCGCTGTGCGACTGACCGAATATCGTGACCTTTAAAAGCTTTCCGAAGCTAGATGACATCGGCTTTTCCTCCCAGTCTTTTGTAATCTTCAAAAAATTTCGGATAGGATTTTTCAACGGCGGCGGCGTCTCGGATAATCACATCTCCGGTGCAGATGGTGGCGGCGACGCTCATCGCCATCGCAATACGGTGATCGTTAAAGCTGTTGATCTCGCCGCCCTTCAACCTGCCTGTACCTTCTATGATCAGTCCGTCCGGCAGCTCAGCGACACTGCCGCCAAGCGCCGCGAGAGATTGGGCGATCGTCTGCAACCGATCGCTTTCCTTGATGCGCAGCCGCCCTGCGTTGATAATTTTAGTTGTGCCGACCGCCGCGCAGGCCATCACCGACAGCACCGGCACGAGATCGGGGATTTCAGCGGCGTCGATGGTGACACCCCTTAAAGCGCGTGGAGAGACGGTAGCGTGACTGCCGCTTTTCTCGGCGCGCGCGCCAAAGCGCTCTAAGAGCGGCACAATTTCGCTGTCACCCTGCGCCGTGTCGGCAGAAAGCGCCGTCACGGTAATTGGAGCGCCCATTGCCCCCGCCGCCAGCCAGAACGCCGCGTTAGACCAATCACCCTCTGCGGTGATGCATCCCGGCGAACGGTAGCGCTGTCCGCCCTTTATATGATAACCGCCGCCGTTTGGCAGCGCCGTAATTTCGATATTAAACCGCGCGAGTGTGCGCAGCGTCATAGAGACATAGCCCGCCGACTCCAGCGGTGTGGTCAGAAGAATGTCGCTGTCGCCCGCCAACAGCGGCAGCGCAAACAACAGTCCCGAGATGTACTGAGAGCTGATGTTGCCCGGCAGGGTAAACTGCCCCGCTCTCAGGGGGCCGCGCATTTTAAAGGGCAGCTGCGCGGCGTCAAAGGTACAGCCATGCGCTTCAAGCTCCTCACGCAGCGGCGAGAGGGGGCGCTGCGGCAGTCGGCCCGCCCCTTCAATATGTGTGGTCGGACACAGCGCCGCCGCAACCGGCAGCAAAAACCTGAGCGTCGAGCCGCTTTCGCCGCAGTCGAGCACCGCGCACGCCGGTTCTTGGGCGATAGGCACAACACGCCACACGCCCGCTTCAACCAGAGAAAAGTCTGCGCCAAGCGCCGAAAGGCAGCGTATCGTCGCTTCTATATCGCGGTTTAACTCGCGGATGACCACCTCGGTAGGCGCGTCGCACAGCGCGGCGCAGATCAGGCAGCGGTGTGCGTCGGACTTTGAGGCGACGGCCCGCAGCGTGCCGCGCAGCGGAGAGGGCGTGATTCTGATATCCATAAAAATACTCCTTTTGGCTGTGCCGTCGTCTCCGGCGCATCCGGTTTATGCTTTGAGTCCCAATTCAATCCAATCCTGCAGCGTATCCGCCGTGATATCCCGAACCGCACAGCCGCCGATCCCGGTTGGAAGAATAAGCGCCAGCAGGTTGCCCCGGCGTTTTTTGTCGCCAAGCGCCGCCTCGGCTAACGCTTGGGCGCTGTAGTCGCAGGCTGTCGGAAGCCCGCAGGCCGATAGCATATCAAGCAGCGTTTTGAGTGTTTCAGGGGGCGTTATCCCTTTTTTGACACAGGCGCGGGTGATGATGACCATTCCGATCGCCACCGCCTGACCGTGGGGGGTTGCAAAGTTTGAACAGCGTTCGATCGCGTGCCCCACCGTGTGGCCAAAATTAAGCTTTCGCCGCTCGCCGGTATCATGCTCATCCTGCGCGACAACTCCGGCCTTGATGGCAACGCAGCGTGCGATAATCTCCGGCAGACGGTCGGCAATGTCATTTTCGAGCAGCGGCAGCAGCGTTTTGTCAAACGCCATGCCGTACTTGACCGCTTCTCCCAGACCGTCGAGAAAATACTGCTGCGGGAGGGTTTTAAGGGTGCTGCCGTCGCAAAGAACCAGCTCCGGCTGCCAGAACACCCCCGCAAGGTTTTTACCGGCCTTGAGATCGACGGCGGTTTTGCCGCCGACCGAGGAGTCTATGGCGGAGAGCAGGGTGGTCGGCAGCTGAACAAAACGGATGCCCCGCAGGTACACCGCCGCGGCAAAGCCTGCCAGATCGCCGACGACGCCGCCGCCCAGCGCGAGGAGCACGTCGTCGCGGCAGAGCCCCTCGCGCAGCAGCTCGTCCCAGAGCCGGGCTGCCTGGGCGAGGGATTTGCTCGACTCGCCAGCGGGGATCGAGACCACCAGGGGAT
>JAEWMM010000174.1 GCA_023457175.1 Bacillota bacterium
CCGAGGAGCAGCAGCGCTGTGCCGCCGAGCTCAATACCTTGAGAACCCGGCGCGCGGGCGCGTTTGAAGCGATTGAAAGCGCCCGGCTCGATTCCGCCGCCGCTGCGACGCTGTTAGGCGAGAGCGCCGAGCGCATCGCGGCCATTGCACAGGCGCAGAGCGCCCGCACGCAGGCTGTGGCCGACGCGCAAAACGACCAGCGCGAGTGCGAGCAGCTTTTAGTTGAAATTGACGAAATGCTCGTCTCGCTTGATAACGAATCCAAGGGCTATCTGCTAAAGCAGGGCAGCCGCAAGCAGAAGGTTGCTGAGCTGGACGCCCAGCTAAACGACCTGCGGCAGAAAATAGGCGAGCGCCGTTCCCGCGCGCGCTTGCTTTCCGACATGGATAAAAATATGGAGGGCTTCGGCCAGTCCATTAAATACATCATGAATCAGGCGCGCGCGGGCGCCGTCAAGGGGTTGCACGGGCCGGTGTCGTCGCTGATTACCGTCGACGACGCGCACACCGTCGCGATTGAAACGGCGCTCGGCGGCGCGATGCAGAATATCGTCGCCGACAGTGAGGAGACCGGTAAGCGGGCCATCGGCCTCTTGCAATCGGCCAGGGCGGGTCGCGCGACCTTTCTGCCCATGACGTCGGTCAGGGGCAGCCGTCTTGATCTGAGCGGCGTCGACGCGATGTACGGCTTTGTCGGGCTGGCGTGCGATTTAGTGCGCTACGACAAGCGTTACGACGGCATCATCACCTCGCTTTTGGGGCGCGTGGTTGTGGCCGAGGATCTCGACGCCGCCGTTACCATCGCCAAAAAGCATGGCTACCGCTTTCGTATCGTCACGCTCGACGGGCAGGTTGTCAACGCGGGCGGTGCGATGACCGGCGGCTATACTGCCAAATCGGCGGGCATTCTGGGACGTCAGGGCGAAATTGATCGATTAAATCAACAGTGCGAATCGCTCGAAGCGCTGGGCAAGGCGCTTGCCGAACGGCGCGACACCGCCGCAGCCGAGCTGGCTTCGGTAGACGCCGAGCTGGCCGCCATCGCCGCGCGGCGCAGAACCTGCGAGGAAGATAAAGTCCGCTGCACGGCTGAGCTTTCAGCCGCCGTTACCCGCTTAAAGGACGCCGAGCGTCAGGCGCGCGAAACAGCCGCCGAGCGCGAGGCGCTGACCGCCCGCATCGAGGAGATGAAGCAAAAAAGCGGCAGCGCCAAGACGCTGACCGAAACGCTCTCGGCCGAGCTGGAGGTGTTGCAGGACGACATTGCCAAGGGCGGCGCGCGCCATGCCGAGTTGAATGCCCAGCGCGACACATTGCTGGGCGAGCAGAACGAAAACGCGACGCAGACGGCCCTCTGCGAACGTGACGTCGCTGCCGCACAGGGCGATATTGCCCGCCTGACCGAGCGGCTTGGCACGACCCGTGCGCAAAGCGGCGAACAGTTGCAGAAAATGGCGCAGTTACGCGCGCAGATTGAACAAGCGCACGTGCAGATTGCAGCGCTTGGACAAAAGCTGGAGCAAGGCCGCGCACAGGCGCAGCAAGCGCAGGCGCTGATCGCCCAAACGATGCGTGAGCGCGACGAAAGCGAACGCCGCTGCGCTACGCTGCGCGCCAAAGAGCGCGAAGAAAGTGCCCGTCGCGACGGCCTTTATCGCGAGGTGGTGCGCTTGGGTGAGCAGAAAAACGCTGTACAGACCGAGCGCGATGCACTAATCGCAAAGCTTTACGACGAATACGAGCTGACCCAGTCGGCCGCTGAGGATATTGCCGCGCGCATTGAGGATCTTGCGGCGGCCAACCGCCGGCTTTCGGAATTGCGCGGCAGAATTAAGGCGCTGGGCTCGGTGAACGTTGACGCCATCGAGGAATATAAAGAGGTGTCGGCCCGCCACGGCGAGCTGACGCGGCAGTTGACCGACGTCGAGCGCGCCAAGGCCGAGCTGGGTAAGCTCATTGCCGAGCTGACCGGTCAGATGTGCGAGATCTTCACTGAAAAGTTCGAGGCGATCAACCGCAACTTTGGCAGGACGTTTCGTGAGCTGTTCGAGGGCGGCAGCGCGTCGCTGTCCTTAACCGATCCCGCGGATGTCCTTGAGAGCGGCATCGAAATCACAGTACACCCGCCGGGCAAGCTGATTAAAAACCTTGCGGCGCTCTCAGGCGGCGAACAGGCATTTGTCGCTATCGCTATCTTCTTTGCGATCTTGAAGGTCAATCCCTCGCCGTTCTGCCTGATGGACGAGATCGAGGCGGCGCTCGACGACGTGAACGTCTCGCGTTTTGCCGCGTACTTACGTACCCTCACTGAAAGGACGCAGTTTATCAACATCACCCACCGGCGCGGCACGATGGAGGAAGCCGACGTGCTTTACGGCGTCACCATGCAGGAGGAGGGTGTCTCAAAGCTTTTGATGCTCAACGTCTCGGAAATTGAGAAGAGCTTTAACATAAAATAACATTAAGGAGGGGTTTAAATGGGCCTTTTTTCGAATATCAGCGCGGGACTGCGCAAAATTTCCTTATCCGCGCGCATCGACGACTAATACTTTGAAGCGCTTGAGGAACAGCTCATCATGGCGGATGTCGGTGTACAGACCTCCGAGAAAATTGTTTCGCAGCTGCGCGACCGCGCTAAAAAGCAGCGCCTGACCGACGCAGCCGAGCTGCGTCCGGTCATTAAGGAGGTCGTGCGGGATATTCTCGACGTCCAGTGCCCGGACGCCATCACCGACTCGCCCCGCGTGCTGCTGATGATCGGCGTTAACGGCGTCGGCAAGACGACCAGCATCGGCAAATTAGCGGCGCGTTACACCGCCGGGGGCAAAAAAGTGCTGCTGGCCGCGGCCGATACCTTCCGCGCGGCGGCGATTGAGCAGCTGACCATCTGGGGCGAGCGCAC
>JAEWMM010000175.1 GCA_023457175.1 Bacillota bacterium
GCCTTGGCATCAGCATTTTGCCGGAGCTGATCTTGCGGCGCATCCCTTACAAAATCGTCGCAAAAGAGCTGGAAATACCGGCCTACCGCCACATTGGGCTGGCCATGCGCAGCCAAAAGTCGCTGCCCTGCGCCGCCAGACGCTTTTTAGACTATCTGCCCTATCGATATCGGGCGATGCCCCTGCCCGGCGTACAGGAAGATATGCCGTCCGATATTCAGAAATAAAATCGGCTTGGCCGGCAAAAAGCCGGTCGTCCTCCCCCGCTCGCGGCAGGGTCGGCAGGGCAACCCACTGCGCGCACTTTCCGGGGCATGCAAAAGGATGGTTGCAGGTTTTCTTGAGTCCTGAAATCTGTTTACCGCACAGGATCGGTTTAAAATACCCTTGCATCAACGACGGCCCGCCTTTATCTTCAGATTTAAAGGCGGGCTGTCCTTATGTAAAAGCAGGTGTTTACACTTGCAAGGCCGCTGCCGCCGCGCTTTAGGCCGACAGAACCTTATAGGCGCAACCTTTCCTCTCATATTTTCAGCGCGCTTTAAATATAATGGCTATATGCATAAATGCCGTATAGCTGGGCGTTTACTGCATAGGAAAGCCCCGCGTTAAACATGTTTTCGGGAGGCGTAGGCTTTGGATATCAATAATTTATATTCGCCCGATGTTGTAGATTTTTTTATGAGAAAAGACGCCTATTTTGAGCGCTATATTTTGGAGCACCCCGGTCTGATCACCAGCCACACGGTCAGCGACACCCATATTATTTGCTACGCCACCGTTGAGGGCTATAGAGATATGGCTCGCTATATGGGCATTCAAAACGGAATTCCAAGCATCCTTGGCCTGTTGGGCCGGGCGGAGCTGGAGGCATCGGGCATCATCCAGATGCAGCAGCAGCCTTATCTCGACCTTAAAGGGCAGGGCGTGCTGCTGGGCTTTATAGACACGGGCATCGACTACACAAAAAAAGTTTTTCAAAACCGGAGCGGCGCCAGCAAAATACAATTTATCTATGACCAGTCGGTTCCGGGAACGCCGCCGGAGGGCTTTCCGATTGGCGTTGAATATAACAATGCGCAGATTAATGCCGCACTGGCCTCCGAATCTCCTCTAAGCGTTCTGCCGCATGTCGACGAGGCGGGGCACGGCACTTTTTTAGCCTCGGTGGCAGCCGGTTCCGCCATCAGCGAGGAGGACTTTATCGGCGCGGCGCCCGAATCGGATATTATCATGGTAAAGCTCAAGGAAGCTTACCCTTTTCTGCGTGAGCTGTTCTTCGTGCCGGAAGACCAGCGGAATGCTTTTGAGGCCACCTCGGTCATGCTGGGCGTCGAATACATTATAAAAAAAGCGCGGGAGCTTAAACGCCCGGTGGTCATATGCATCGGGCTTGGTTCAAATTATGACAGCCACGACGGCACCAGCCCGCTGGAAGATTATTTATTCGATATTTCAAATATTCCGGGGGTTTGCGTCTGTGTGGCCGCCGGAAACGAAAGCCAGGCCAAGCACCATTATTACAACCGTTTTTCGCGTGACAGAACACCTGAAAACATCGATATTCAGGTCGGGCAAAATGCGGGAAATATTTGGGTCATTGTTACAAACCGCCTCTCCGACATCATTTCGGTATCGGTGCGCTCTCCAACGGGCGAGCTGGTAAAACGGGTTCCGGCCAGGCCCATGCTTGTCCAGTCCACACAGCTTGTACTTGAAAAATCTGAGGTCACGGTGATGTATCAGTTCCCTGTCAGCAACAGCGGCGATCAGGTGACCATCGTTAAGATCCGCGACGCTACCCCCGGCCTGTGGACCATTACGGCCTACGGCGATTTTATAATAGACGGCGCTATTCGCGCGTGGCTGCCCCTGACCGGCTTTATATCGCCAAACGTGGAATTTCTATCGTCCAACCCCTATAACACCATCACCTTTCCTGCCACCGGGCTGGGGCCGATATGCTGCGGCGCTTATAACAGCATCCGCAACATTTTATACCCCCTGTCCTCCTGGGGCCCGACGAGAATACAAAGCGAAATGCCCGACCTGCTGGCGCGCGGTTACCAGATCGGGGGCATTTACCCCAACGGATTTGGCTATATGAGCGGCACGAGCTGCGCTGCGGCCATCACCTCCGGCGCATGTGCGCTGCTGATGCAATGGGCCATTGTAAAGGGGAACGACTTTGGCTTTTGCACCCCCGCAGTCAAGGCCTATCTTATCCGGGGCTGTAACCGTAACGAGCTGGTGATCTACCCTAATAACCAGTGGGGATATGGTATGCTCAACCTGACGCGATCCTTTTATTACAAGCGCGAGCTGTAGGCAACGGGATACCCTACAGGTCCCCGCTTATACACATGCCGTATCGGCGCTGCTACGCCGGTCTGAAGGGAGGCGTTTTTTTGGATCAAGACGCACTGTACGCGCCGGATATTGTTGATTTTATTATCAGAAAAGATGCTTATTATGATCAGATGATTTTAAACCACCCCGGCCTTATCACAAGCTATACCATCAAAGGCGCCTATATCCTCTGTTATGCCAAGGTTGAGGACTACAACGAAATGATCACCTACATGGGCACCGATTTCATCAACAGTGTGCCGACAGTGCTGGGGCTCACTATTCGCCCCAGCCTCGAATCGGCGGCTATTATTCAGGTGCAGCAGCAGCCCTACCTCAACCTGAGCGGCGACGGCGTGCTCATCGGCTTTGTGGATACCGGCATCGATTATACGCAGCCGGTTTTTAAACACCCGGACGGCACCAGCAAGATCAGATACATCTACGATCAGACCATTCCCGGCACACCGCCGGGCGGCTTGCCACTGGGCACGGAATATACCAACGAACAGATCAACGCCGCACTGTCGTCAGAAAACCCTTATGAAATTGTTCCGCACCGGGATGAGGTGGGACATGGCACCTTTCTCGCCTCGACCGCGGCCGCCAGCGCTGTCGGCGATTTTATCGGCGCTGCGCCCAATGCCGAAATTATTATGGTAAAGCTCAAAAAGGCCTATCCATTTTATCTGCGGCGCTTTGTGGTGCCGCAGGAGCAGGAAAATGCTTTTGAGGCCTCTTTTCTGATGCTGGGCGTTGAATATATTATGCAAAAAGCCGTCGAGCTGCACCGTCCGGTCGTAATATGCATTGGTTTGGGTTCGGATTATGACAGCCACGACGGCTTTAGCCCCTGCGAGGATTATCTGTATACCATCGCCGCCATACCCGGCGTATGCCTCTGCACCTCAGCCGGAAATGAAAACCAGACCAAGCGCCACTTTTATAAAAAATTTTCGCCCGACAAAGAACCGATCGACATTGATATCCGGGCGGGAGAGGACGCCGGGGATATCTTTATGGTGATCACAAATACCATCAGCGACAGAACCTCGGTATCGCTGCGTTCCCCGACCGGCGAGCTGGTCGGGCGGGTACCGGCCAAGGCTGCCTATACGCTGACCACCCGTCTTGTGTTGGAGCATTCGGAGGTCAGCATCTCCTATCATTTTCCGATTGAAGGCAGCGGCGATCAGGTGACCATTGTCAAAATACTCAACGCCACCCCCGGCATATGGACCGTCACCGTATATGGCGATATTATTCTTAACGGCACCATACAGGCGTGGCTGCCATTGGTGGGGTTTGTTTCGCCAAGCGTGGAGTTTTTAACCTCCGATCCCTACTATACCATTACCTATCCCGCCACGGGAATGGGCACGATACGCTGCGGCGCCACCGATTCCGGCAGCGATTCACTCTACCCCATGTCCTCCTGGGGCCCCACGCGCATAACCCCTCTGGCGCCCGACCTTGTGGCGCCGGGCTACCAGATAGGCGGCATCTACCCTTCCGGATATGGTTATATGAGCGGCACAAGCATTGCTGCCGCCATCACCTCGGGGGCCTGCGCGCTGCTGCTGCAATGGGCCATCATCAACGGCAACGACCTAGGCTTCAGTACCTCTGCAATCAACGCCTATCTGGTGCGGGGGTGCCAGCGCAGCGACGACATGACCTACCCCAATTCGCAATGGGGCTTTGGCGCCTTAAACCTGCTGCAAACCTTTTATTATATGCGCGAGCTTTCTCCCTGACGGCCAATATCGAATTGTCGCCAGACGGTATCAGATTCGCTAGCGCTATGCCGTCTTGAGGCGGGAACGGATTGACGTTCCCGCCTTATAATATTGGGGGAAATTTGTAATATGTAGCGTATATTTTTGATATTCATTAAGCAAAACGCCGGATTTTATGTGAAAGCGAATTCCATGTGTAAGCAACATCACTAGAGCGCGCATAATATTTCTGTTATTCCGGTGTATTGACACGCTGTTGATCATAATGCTATTCTAAGTATGTAAAACGTTTGCGCGAAAACGTTTAGTGCCAATATCAGGAAAGGAGTGGTCATCTTGTCTATTAAAACAATCGCTCAAATGACCGGTCTTTCCATCACGACGGTCTCGCACGCCATCAACGGCACCCGCGCCGTCTCGCAGCACAGCAAGCAGCTGGTTGAAGAAGCGGTCAAAAAGATTGGCTACAAGCCAAATCTGGCGGCGCAGATGCTTAAAACCAACCGTTCGCACATCATTGCGCTGATTATTCCGAGCACCGAGCCCAACAACTCGACGAACTGCTTTTTCTTCGACGTCTTAAACGGCGCGCGGGAGCAGCTTCATGCCAGCGGCTATGACCTCATGGTTGCCACCTATACCGAGCGGGAGAGTGAGAAGCATCTGGCCAATCTTCAAGTGCTGGAAAAAAGGCTGGTCGACGGGGTGCTGCTTGTTCCGTTTGACCGCAACGCCGCCTCTCTGGCCGAAATACGGTCGCTGGGCATTCCGATTGTGCTGGTGGACCGCCGTGTGGAAAACTGCAGCCTGCCGAGCGTTTATTCCGACAACCTTGAGGGCGCGCGAAAGGTTGTGCATCTGCTGGCGCAAGGCGGCAGAAAGCGCATTGCATTTTTATGCGGCAATTGTGAATTCTCTACCTCTTACGACCGCCACCTTGGATTTCTTCAGGGTATGAAGGAAGCCGGACTGCCGGTAGATGAGGACTTAATTTTCATCAATCTGCCCTATCAGCTCCAGACCGGCAGGGACATTGCCCCGACGCTGCTCAAAAGCGGCATAGACGCTGTTTTTTCAGCGAATAATGTTTTGCTGATGGGGCTTTTGCAATATTTTTCCGAGCATGGCGTCTCGGTGCCGCGCGACGTTTCGGTCGTGGGGTTTGACGATTATGACTGGATGGACATTGCTTCGCCGCCGGTCACCGCCACCTTCCAGGACCCTTATCGCATGGGCTGCGAGGCGGCCCGGCTGATGCTCGAAACGCTTGAGGGTAAGGCCACCCACAACCGCCGCATCACATTGCCCTGCGAACTCGTTCTGCGCGAATCGCACAAAATTCGGTAGCGCGCCGGGTCTCTAAAGCACGGGGCGGACTGCAAACGGTTTTGCCCTGTAATGCAGAGAACGAAAGCGGCTGCCATTACAACCATGCAGGACTAAAAAAGCCGCGCCGCAAAATACCCGTGCATTGGCCCGAAATTTCGTAGACGATACAATAAGGTCGCAATCCGCCCTATTCGGGGCAGGTTGATAATAAAGACAAACTTAGGAGGAACGAATAATGAAAAAGGTGTTTGCTGTAACAATGGCAGTCATGATGCTGATGCTGACCGCATGCGGCGGCTCTTCATCCTCTGCCCCCGCCGGTTCCGCACCCGCAAGCTCTGCCCCTGAGGCAAAGCCCGTTAATCTGATTTTCTCGATCGCGGCCGTTCCGACCGATGCGCATGGTCAGGCCCAGAAGGTATTTAAAGAAACGGTTGAGAAGGTTTCGGGCGGCCAGATCACCGTTGAGTGCTACGATTCCGGCACCCTGTTCAACCAGGATTCCGAAACCGCCGCCGTTATCGCCGGTGACTGCGACATTATCTACTCCAGCGCCTCCTGGCTTTCGACCAACAGCCCGTGGCTGTCGATGTTCACCGCCGGCTACATCTTCAAAAGCTATGACCACATGACCAAGACGCTCAATGGCGACATCGGCAAGGGCGTGTTCGCACAGATCGCTGACGAGCAGGGCATTCTGCCGCTGGGCGCCTTTTATCTGGGCACCCGCCAGATCTCTCTGGGCCGCGACAAGGCCATTAAGACTCCGGCTGACCTCAACGGCATTAATCTGAGAATGCCCAACTCCGACGCATGGGTATTCCTCGGTAAGGCCATGGGCGCCAACCCCACCCCCATTGCGTTTAACGACCTGTATCTTGCGCTCTCGACCAACACGGTCGACGGACAGGATAACCCCCTGCCCACCGTTAAGAACGCCAAGTTCTATGAAGTTCAGAAGTCCATTTCGCTGACCAACCACCTCGTCGACTCGGTATGGCCCACCATCAATAAGGCCAAGTGGGATTCGCTGACCCCCGAGCAGCAGGGCTGGGTCATGGAAGGCGTTGAAGCCGCCCGTATTGCCTGCGACGAGACCAACCTGAATGTCGAGAAGGAAGTTGTCGACTTCCTCAAGCAGCAGGGCCTGCAGGTTTATGAGGCCGATGTTGACACCTTTGCCGACGAGGTTCTTGCCAAGTACCTTGCGGACGACATTTCCAAGAGCTGGGATAAGGAGCTCTTTGAGCAGGTAAAAGCGCTGGGCTGATTTTCTGCTAATCTCGTACCGTTGACGTTTGATACGGGGCATATCACGCCGATATGCCCCGTATTCTCAAAAATGTCTTTATTCCCAACATCCCGGATCAGGAAGGATGATCGTATTGAAGCAATCCTTGAAAAAAGCCGTTCTCTGGCTGCGTGACTGCGTGGAAATCTACATTCCGGTAATAGCCTTTTTAGTGCTGTTCGGCGTCTTTGTTTTACAGATTTTTTTCCGCTATATCCTGCGTAACCCCCAGCCCTGGTCGATGGAGGTCACCTCGATGTGCTATGTATGGGTCGTGCTGCTTGGCGCCTGCTTTGCGCAGCGCAAAAGGTCGCACGTGACCTTTACGCTGATTTACGACCTGCTGCCGGTCAGGCTAAAGTCCTTTACCGCCTTTCTTGGCAATCTGATCATATTTGTGGCGCTTGCCGCATCGGTTTCCCCCACTTGGGACTACATTA
>JAEWMM010000176.1 GCA_023457175.1 Bacillota bacterium
CTTGTGCCCCATGAGGATGACATTCGAGCTTGATTCGATCAGCTCAGCCAGCGCGGTGGCAACAATGCGGGTTTTAACCTTGGTGCGCTTCTCAATACCCTTTGAAACGCCGCCGTAAAAATCGTAGCCGTTGGGCGTTTTAACAGCGGCCTGATCGCCGCCTCGGCCCTGCGCCATATCCAGCGCCTGACGCGCCGCCTGCTCACCCTCGGGGTAGGAGTCGACATTGCGCGCGACGCCGATTGAGAGCGTCACCGGAATTTTATCCACACTCGACAGCGCGCGCACACGGTCGAGCAGCACAAAGCGCTTTTCGACAATGCCGGGCATGTGGCGCTCTTCTATGACGGCAAAGAACCGGTCGCGGTCGGTCTTAACGACAAAGCCGTCGTAATCTCCCACAAATTGCTCGATGACATATTCCACCTGCGCCATCAGCTGCGAACGCTCGTTCTCCTTGGCGTCCTGCAACGCCTCGTCCAGACTGTCGATCATAATAGCCAGCATTGAAGGGCGCGACGCCCAATATTGCGCCGCGTCGCGTTTTAAATCGGTATCGTCACACAAATAATAGACCGTCAGGGCGTGCTCGTCCTGCGCCGCCGGGCTTTTTCCGCGGGTGCTGCGGGCCGAATAGGCGGTGTAGGAACGGCCTTTAAATTCAACCGAGAAGCTGTCGTCCTCACCGTTTATCTCACCGAAAATTTCGCTGACCTGCACCCCGTAGCGGTCGCCGTCCGGGAACAGGTGCGTCCGGCAATAGTCGTTATACCAGAGCAGCTCGCCCTTATCGTCCGCCACCAGCACCGGCATGGGCAGCGACACAAGCGTGTCGGTCTGCATTTTGCCGATTTCTCCGCCGATCCGGGTGACAAACCGGTCAATCTCGCGGTCGGCGCGGAGCATATACAGCAGCGCAAGGCCGAGCGTGGCCAGAGAGATGGCCGTCACAACATAAAAACAGGTGATATGAAAATACAGCGCAGCCAGACAGACTGCAGCCAGTTCAAACAGCATCAGATAAAAGACAGGTCGGTAAAGTCTATTTTTCTGTCTCATCACATTCTCCTATGTCAAAAGTCTAATACTAAGCTTCGATTTAGCAGATATCTTGACGGCAGATTTTACGCCCTGTGTCGGCGTCAAGGCTATAGGGCGTCAGCCTGCTTTCCTCCTCGTTCCGGCAGCACATAAAATCTGCGCCAATCTATTCCACTTTTTAATTGAAGATTAATATAACAGGGCCAACAGGCGACGTATTGATTAATTATAACACTTCTATTCCAAAATGGCAAAACAAAAACGGGCAGAATTGCCCGTTTTTTGCTGCCGGAAAGTGGAAATCTTGGCGCGCATCGGCGCACAGGATAACGCTTAAATATAAAATGCAGGTTTAGCGCGGACGGTTCTTGCGTGTTTGGGCAGCGGCGCGCCATTCCCCATGCAACGACCGTCTGTATGATCGGATACTGATGCTTCATTTTATCAACGGGTATCGGTCGTTAAAGAACAACACTTGAAAGACCAAATTATTAAAGGCCGCACTACGGCACCTGTATCTCCTGTATAATGGGCAGAATCATCGGGCGGCGCTTGGTTTTCGTATAAAGGAAGCCCCCCAGCTGATCTCTGACCGCCTGCTTAAGATTGGACCACTCGCGGCCTCCCTGCGCGTTGGCGGTGCTGCTCAGCGCCTGCTTGCAGACCTGCTTGGCGCTGGTTAAAAGCTCTTCAGATTCGCGCACATACACAAACCCGCGCGAGACGATATCAGGCCCGGAAATGACGGCTCCGGTTTTGGCGTCTATCGCCGCGACGGCGATGATCAGCCCTTCCTCAGCCAGCAGCTTGCGGTCGCGCAGCACGATGCTGCCAACGTCGCCGATGCCGCTGCCGTCGACCATAACGGCCCCGGATTGCACCGTTGTCACCGCCTTGGCCGAATCTGCGGTCAGCTCGATGACGCGGCCGGTCTCGCTGACGACGATGTGGTCGGGCTCGACGCCCATTTCGATAGCCAGCTCGCGGTTTTTGACCAGATGCTTGTATTCGCCGTGCACCGGGATAAAGAACTTGGGCTTGGTCAGCCCTAAAATGGTGCGAATCTCCTCGCGGCAGGCGTGGCCCGACACGTGGATGCCCATGATGCTTTCGTAGATGACCTCGGCGCCCAGCGCCATAAGGTCGTTGATGACCTTGCCGACCAGCTTTTCGTTGCCGGGAATCGGCGTGGCCGAAATGATGATAAAATCATGCCCGGTGACACTGATCTTGCGGTGGTCGCCGCGTGCCATACGGGTCAGCGCGCTCATCGGCTCACCCTGGCTGCCGGTGGTGATGATGACCACATTCTCGTCCGGAATGCCGCGCATGTGGTCAATATCAATAATGGTGCCCTGCGGAGCTTTAAGATAACCCAGCTCCATCGCTTTTGCGGTCACATTCTCCATGCTGCGCCCGGAAACGACGACCTTGCGGCCGTGGCGCACAGCGGTGTCAATGACCTGCTGAATGCGATGCACATTGGAAGAGAACGACGCGACAATAATACGGCGGTCGCCCGCTTTTTTAAACAGCATTTCGAACGATTCACCCACACGGCGCTCGCTTGGCGTCATGCCGGGGCGCTCGGCGTTGGTCGAGTCGGACATCAGCGCAAGCACGCCGTGGCGGCCTAATTCGCCGAAGCGCGCAAGGTCGATCATCTGACCGTCGACCGGCGTATAATCAATTTTAAAGTCGCCGGTGTGCACCAAGGTGCCGGCGGGCGTAAAGATTGCAAAGCCGCAGGCGTCCGGAATGGAATGGTTGACCGCGATGAACTCCACCGAAATGTCGCCCAGCCGGACAACGTCCCCCGCCTTTTGAACATTGAGCTTGGCGCTGTTTAAGATGCCCGCCTCCTTGAGCTTGCCCTCGACGAGTCCGATGGTCAGCCGGGCCGAATAAACGGGCACGTTAAGCTCTTTGAGCAGATAGCTCAGCGCGCCGATATGATCTTCGTGGCCGTGGGTCAAAAAGACGCCGCGCACCTTCTCCTTATTTTTGACGACATAAGAAAAGTCGGGAATCACAAGGTCGATGCCCGGCATGTCGTCATCCGGAAAGGCCAGACCGCAGTCAATGATGATCATGTCGTTCTTGTACTCGATGACCGTCATGTTTTTGCCAATTTCGCCCAATCCGCCAAGCGGAATGATACGCACCGGAACTTTATCCTGTGCCGCCTTCTTTTGGCGGCGGTTTTTAGATTTTTTTCCCTCGGAGGGCGCTGTTGCAAGCGGCGCCGCTTCGGTAACCGCCGCCTGCGCGGCAGCGGGCTTCTTCGGCCGGCCGCGGCGGCGTCCGGCAGGCTTCTGCTGCGGCGTCGCTTCTTTGGCGGCGGGCAGGTCGGTGCGGGCATCGGTTCTCTGCTCAAGCACCTCTTTTTTAGAAAGCGGCTTTCTGGGCCGGTGTGTCCCTGCGGCCTGCTTTTGCCGGGGCTGCTCCTGCGCCTGTTTGGGCGCGGCAGCCGTTTGTGCGTCTAAATCTACCTTTCCGTATAGGCCCGTTTCGGTCATAACCGCATTTTCAGTAGCCTGTTGGCGGTTTTTAGGCGCAAATCCTGAGCGCCGGGAGAAAACGTTTTTTCCCTCGGCGGACGTTTTGTTTTTAGTTTCAGGCACAAATAATCCTCCATATTCTGTTTTCATAAAATATTATGTAAGTTTCGCCGCCATTTCCGGTCAACGACGAAAAAAAACAATTCAAAATACATCATAAAAAGCGGTATCAGCCGACAATATACTAATGATATAATTTTACAATTTAATTATTATATGCGTTGCCCTCAAATTTGTCAAGCCGTCCTTAAACGGCACATTACTATTGTGTACGGCGTATAGGTGTAATATAATAAGCTCGACAGAAAATATATGGCAATCACCCAAACAGTGCGGGCAATTGCTGCCGGCCATATCCGGCGGCTGCCGCGCGTGATATTTCGAGGCTGCCGCGCGTCATCCCCACCTAAGCGTCAGCCCGACTTCATTGTCCGCCTTGCATCGCGAAAAATAGCCGCTCAAATACCAGAGCGTTTTTGAAGTTAATCAACTAATATACAAAATAGCACAAATTCTGGAGGGCTTTATGTCGATACCGCAAAAGAAGGTTTCAATTTTTACAGATGGCGCATGCTCCGGCAACCCCGGGCCGGGGGGCTGGGGCGCCATTTTGCGCTACGGCGACGCTGAGCGCGAGCTTTCGGGCGGCGAGCGCGAGACGACCAACAATCGCATGGAGCTTACCGCCGTCATTCAGGCGCTCGCAGCGCTCAAAGAGCCCTGTGACGTCACGCTTTACAGCGACTCGAAATATGTCACCGACGCTATCGAAAAGGGCTGGGCCCGCGGCTGGCGCGCGCGCGGCTGGGTTAAGGCCGATAAAAAACCCGCCTTAAACGTTGACCTCTGGCAGCAGTTATTGACACTGTTGGAGAAGCATAATGTGCGGTTTGTATGGATTAAGGGGCACAACGAACACCCTGAAAACGAGCGCTGCGACCGGCTGGCGGTTGCTGAGAGTAAAAAGTTTCAAAAATGTTAGCCAAAGCTATTGCATTTTATACGAATAAGGTATAGAATAAAGTCGACCAAAAAAGTATAGCTTCTTTATTCTGAGGCATTCTTATATTTATGGCCGTTATTTTACAAGCGTCGTGGCCGACGGGGCCATTTCAGGCCCGGTAAGACGACAGCTTTCCGTCTGAAAATGCTTTATAAAAGATTTTCCGCAATGCTGCCGCTCAACCGTATTTGCGCTAAAACGCAAAGCCGAAAGCCGCGTGCCCCTTTGATTAAGATGTAAACTCCTTAATTGAAGGCACAGTATTAAACAGCGATATTTCGCTTTTGGAGGATTTATCATGGAAAAACGTTTTGTTTACGCGGATAACTCCGCTACAACCGCAGTGGTTAAACCTGTACTTGACGCCATGCTGCCTTATCTGACCGAGCATTACGGCAACCCTTCCAGCGTTTATTCCAAAGGGCGTGAAGCCAAGGCCGCGCTGGACGCCGCCCGCGAGAAGGTCGCAAAAGCATTAAACGCCAAGGTCAATGAGATCTTTTTCACCTCCTGCGGCACCGAGTCGGACAACTGGGCCATCAAGGGCGCTGCCTCTGTCGGCGCAAAAAAGGGCAAAAAGCATCTGATCACCACCAACTTTGAGCATCACGCCGTGCTGCATTCCTTCCAGGCGCTGGAAAAGCAGGGCTTTGAGGTCACCTATCTGCCGGTTGACCGCGAGGGACTGATTTCAGCCGAGCAGGTTCAGGCGGCTATCCGCCCCGACACCGCGCTGGTCAGCATTATGTACGCGAATAACGAGATCGCCACCGTGCTGCCCATTCCCGAAATTGGTGCGGTCTGCCGCGCGGCCAAGGTACCGTTCCATACCGACGCGGTGCAGGCGATCGGCAATGTGCCCATCGACGTTGTTGCCCAAAACATCGACATGCTGTCGCTGTCGGGACACAAGATCCACGCGCCCAAGGGCGTCGGCGTGCTGTATCTCCGGAGCGGCGTTGTCATCGACACCTTTATGGACGGCGGCGCACAGGAGCGCAGCCGCCGCGCAGGCACCGAGAACCTCGCCTCGATCGTGGCGCTTGGCACCGCCATGGAGCTTGCCACAACCGATATGGAGGCCCGCAACGCCCGCCGCCGGGCGATGCGCGACCGTTTGATCGATAGCATCCTAACCGAGATTCCCCGTTGCCGTTTAAACGGCAGCCGTGAGCACCGCCTGCCCGGCAGCCTGAACATTTCGTTTGAGGGCATTGAGGGCGAATCGATGCTGCTGATGCTCGACATGAAGGGCATCTGCGCTTCCTCCGGCTCGGCCTGCACCTCCGGCTCGCTCGACCCCAGCCACGTGCTGCTGGCCATCGGCCTGCCGCATGAAATCGCGCATGGCTCACTGCGCATTTCGCTCAGCGACGAAAACACCGACGAGGATGTCGATTATATTCTCTCCGAGCTGCCGCCCATCATCTCCCGCCTGCGCGCGATGTCGCCCGTGTGGGAAAAGCTGATGGCCGAACAAAAATAACAGTAGCAACAGATAAAGGATGTGTGATAGATATGATGTATTCTGAAAAGGTGTTAGATCATTTTTCCAACCCGCGTAACGTGGGCGAGCTTTCGGACGCCAACGGCGTTGGCGAGGTCGGCAACGCGGTTTGCGGCGATATTATGAAAATGTACCTGAAGATTGACGAAGGCATTATCAAGGACGTCAAGTTCAAGACCTTCGGCTGCGGCGCTGCGATTGCCACAAGCTCGATGGCCACCGAGCTCATCAAGGGCAAGACGCTCGAAGAGGCGCTTGGACTCTCGAACAAGGCCGTTATCACGGCGCTTGACGGCCTGCCCCCCGTCAAAGTGCATTGCTCGGTGCTGGCCGAACAGGCGGTGCGCGCCGCACTGTCAGATTATTACCGCAGGCAGGTCGTTGAC
>JAEWMM010000177.1 GCA_023457175.1 Bacillota bacterium
GACAGCATCCAAAACATCAGGATGGTCAGTACCCCCAGCGCGGCATAATCGGTGTGCAGCAGCTGCGAAAATAAGGACGCGGCCATGACGGCGGCAACGCCAAACATCCTGCCCCCGCTGTTCAAAAGCGCGATGCAAACGGCGCCCAAAAGAAGCGTAAAAAAGACGTTCTGATGGCCCGGATAATAGACGACGCCATAAAACGCCAGATCAAACGGCAGCTCAGATATCAGCGCAAACAACGCCAGCCGCAGAATAAAACGTCTGCGGCTGCGGGTGTGCAGCATACCCTGTGCCAGTAAAAACGCAAAAACGGGGAAGGCTGCGCGCCCGATGGCGCGCAGCACAAACAGCATCGGCATTTCATGCAGTATAACCGCCCATGCGATCTGTCGTTCCCGCATTATGACTGCCCCGATATGGTCCAATGTCATGCAGAGCATCGCCAACATCTGCAACGCTGTGCCGGAAAGCCCCCGCCGCATCAGCGCGAAAGCTGCGGCATTGCACCGGAATGATATGCCTCAAGCAACAATGTCAGCGTGTCGATCTGGCTGCGCAGCTCGACGCCGATGTCGGTATTGGCCACCAGCTTGCGGCGGTTCGCCACCTCGAGAATGTCGGTCTTCGAGAGGATGTCGGTGTTTTGCTGCACCGCCTCGCCAATGCCCTTAAACGGCCCGTGCGACACCAGCCGCATCCCGTAGGAATTGTAGATAAGCGTATAGCCCGCAATGCCGGTGGTCTTTTGATAGGCCTTGCAGAAGCCGCCGTCGATCGTCAGCAGCTTGCCGCCGCATTTGATCGGGCTTTCGCCGTCCTTCGATTTGACCGGAATATGCCCGTTGATGATGTGTGATTCCTCAGGATTGAGACCGAATTCCTCAAAAATACCGGCAATGATCTTCGGGTCGTTCATGTAATGGTAATAATGGTTCTTCGGCTCCTCGTGCGAGGCTTTGTCCTCAACCAGCATACGCTCAAAGGTGGTCATGCGGGTTCTGCCGAACACCGGCGAGTTTTTGCCGCACCACAGCCACCACATAAAGTCCTCTCCGTCGCGCTTTTCTTTTGTGCCGCGCACGCCAAAATAGCCCTCGCGCACTTTATGCTCACAAAAATCGAACAGCCGTTTGCCCCACAGGCGTTTACCGTCGAACTCAAACCGTTCAAACGAGCCGTCGCGGTTAAGCGGCACACACCCGTGGAACAGCAGATTGGAATTGCAGCAGCGATAAAAGCTGCCATGCTCAAACAAAAACCGCATATGGGCCTGAAGCTTGTCGCTTCGGATAAAAGAATCCTTCAGCGCGGCCATCAGCTGGCGTTCCTCATCAGTCAGCTCATACGGCGATTCGGGGTTGATGGTGGGGAAATCGGTATCGCGCAGCGGGTAGCGCTGGCCGCCAATCATCACCGTGCCCTCGGCAAAGTTGATTTTGTCGAGCATCATGCGGTCGTCCATATCATATTCGGGGTGCCGCGCGATAATCTGTCCTTCCAGTTTAAGCTGCATGACGGCGGCGGCCTTGCGCAGCTTGGCCACCAGCTCAATGTCGTTGAGCCCGATTTTGTCCTGCTCCAGTACCTTGGGCTTAAAGGCCATCGAGTCGCCGTAGGTCTTTTCGGCAAAGGTGGTCAGCGCGCGCAGGCTGATGCCGTAGCCGTTTTCGAGTGTGTCGACGTTCGCGTAAGAAAGCGAAACATTGAGCACATTGGCAATGCAGGCCTCGCTGCCGGCGGCTGCCGCCATCCAGAGCATGTCGTGGTTGCCCCAGACGATATCCACCGCGTGATGACGCATTAAAAGCTGCATGATGTCCTCGGCGCCCGGGCCGCGGTCATAGATGTCGCCGATGATATGCAGCTGGTCGACGGCCAGCCGTTTGATCAGGCTTGAGAGCGCCACAATGAATGCGTCCGCCCGGCCCACATCAACAATGGTGGAAAAAATACGCCCGTAATAGTTTTCTTTATTTTTCTCATAGTGGTCAGCGTGCAGCAGCTCGTCGATGATGTAGGCAAAATCGGCGGGCAGCGCCTTTCTGACCTTGGAGCGGGTGTATTTTGAGGCCACCACCCGGCAAATGTCGATAAGCTTGATCAGCGTGTCGTGATACCATTCGTCCAGATCGTCCTGATGCTCAATCTTGAGCAGATCCAGCTTGTGCTGCGGATAGTAAATAAGCGTCGCGAGCTTTGAGCGCTCCTCTTCCGGGCTGTTCTCGCTGTAAAGCTCGTCGATCTTGTCGCGAATAACGCCGGACGCGTTGTTAAGGATATGCGCGACCGCCTCATATTCGCCATGCAGGTCGCTGATAAAATGCTCGGTGCCCTTGGGAAGATCCAAAATCGCTTTAAGGTTGATAATTTCGGTACAAACCGACTGGATATTGGGGAACTGCTTGGACAACAAGCGCAAAAACGCCATATTATCGCGGATAAGGTCACTTTTTTCCTGCTGCATCGTTATTCCTCCCGTGTAAGTGGCTTTATAAATCAAAGGCTTGAGCGCGGCTTCCAGAACGACAATACCAGAAGCGCACGGCGCGCGGTGTCAGAATCCGCCCGCAAAGGCAATATTGTGTCCGGCAGCGCTGTTGACGCCCGTTGTTACAAATAATGCCATGTGCTTATTATATCATAATTATTGGGTTGTGAAGTAAAAATTACAGCACAAAAAAGCCCTCCCGCATTGGGAGAGCTTTATAAAAATAGGCAATAAAACGCCTCACGTTGTGGAAACAGGTTCCGCATCAGCGAGCGCCCCCGCCAACGCCGGAAAGACGGCACCCGCCGTCAGTACAAATAGCGCACCTGTATCGGCGGCTCATCCATCCATGACAGGTTTGCCGTACCGTCGCCGTTTAGCGCGATATCGCACCGCATTGGCCAGTTGTGTCGATAGGGCATGATGCGGCAATCGGTTTCGAGCGCGGCAATCGGCTTTAAGGACGCATCCAGCACCGCCAGCGTCACCGGCAGCAGCGCTTCCCACTCCTCGGTATAGTCCCGCACAGCGGCCAGCAGCAGCCGGTTGTCACGGTCAATCGCCATGCCGACAACCAGCCGTTCGGGCCGCTGCCGGCCGCCGGTATCGACTGTTCCAAGGTCGAGCAGGGGCCGCCCCGCGGGTTCTGCGGCGGTGATGTCATACGCTTCGAGCGACGAGGCTTTGTTGAGCACCACCGTGTCGTTATCAAAAAAGGCAACGCCGTAGAGTACCGAGCAGGTATCTAAAAAAGTGATGCTGCCATCACGCCATTTAAGCACAATATCCCGCCAGACCGCGTCGCCCATGCCGTTGCTGTCGGCATCGTACAGCGCGACGGCCTGACTGGGGCTAGCGGCTAAAAGCTCTCCGAGCATCTCGTCGGTGTAATGCAGGGTACCGGTGTAGCTCAGGTCGTTAAAATTCAGCGTATAGGTTCGCTTCGTGTTGGAGATGACAGCGGTCCGGGTAGCGGCGTCAAAGCTGACCCGTGCCGTAAAGGTGATGCCGGGGCGGTCGTCATGTGGCTCGCCGGTGCGCAAAAGGTCCAGCGCCATAATAAAATTTTCGTCATATTCCGGAACGATAAGCTCCCGCACCTCGCCGTCGGCGCCGGTCAGGCGATAGCGTGTGCTTGCCGTACCGAGCTGCCAATGGTATTCGCCGCTATAATCCAGCGTTACGCCATGCTCTGAAAACAGCGTAGAATAGCGCCATTCGCTGATGGCGCCGGTCGCCTTGTCAATGCTGCGGTAGTAATCGCTCCAGCTAAAATATAGCCCGTCCCGCGTCAAGCCGGTCCTATAGGGGCCATCCTCCACCCTGCCGCGCAGTTCGGTGTCAAGGGTCTGCTCGTGCGCCCCCTGCGGACTGAAGAATTGCACTATGATAGAAGGCGGCAGTCCCTCCCGTTCGGTGTCCATATCAATATACAGTACCGCAAAGCCGTTTTCATCCGCCAACGTTTCTATTATATGGTATTCTCCCGGCGGCGCTTCCCAATGCAGCTGTGTTTCGCCGTGGTAAAGCGTCGGCACAGCGGGCGCCTCGCTTTCCGAGGCGGACGGCGCATCAGACGGCGCGGCAAGCTCTAAGCCCGGCTCATCCGCCGTCTCGCAGGCGACGCAAAGCGCCAGTGCAACGGCTAATACCGCCGCCCATTTTATCGATTTAAAGCTCACAATAAAACCTCTCCCGTTTCTGTCGGGGCGTCCTGCGCCGCTTCTGATTGATAACGCACCCGCACCGTCGGCTCGTCCCGGTACGACAGGCTCGCTGTGCCGTCGCCGTTTATTTTAACCGAAAGAATGTTGATTGAAAACTTTGCGAAGGCACGCATCGTCATGCCGGTGTTGTATTCGCCCAGCGCCTGACCGTCCCAGTCGAGCACCGTCAGCGTTACCGGAAGCGCCTCGGTCTGCCGCGCGGTGCCCTGCCACAGCACGCCCGAGCCAAAGGTGTAGGGACGGTGCGCGACGAGCAACACACGGTTGGCCGAATCCACCGCCGTACCAACCACAATGCGCATAATACCGCTCATAGATTTGTTATAAGGGTTTTGCTGCGTGCCCAGATCAAACTGGGGGCCCGGTGATAAGACCGCGCCGGAGGCAGCGTCATAAAACCGAAGCGAATCGAAGGTATTGACAAAAATGCGATCATTGTCCAGAAAATAAAGCTGATCCAGCGTAGAGCCCGCATACAAAAAAGCGATGCCCTCTGAGCTGCGCACAACGTAATCGCAGCCGCCGGGCGATTCAAAATAATTGCGCACGTCGGCGGTGTAAAGCCGCCGAGTCCCGTCGGGTGAGACTACGAGCTGTTCGCCAAGCATCGCGTCGCTATAGCTGCGGGTGATGCTGCAGCCCGGATTCTCGCCGTCAAAATTCAGGCGGCAGAATATTTTTCCGTTTGAGAGCGTCGCCGCTCCCGCCCGCGCGTCGAGCGAGGCATGCAGAACATACAGCGGGTTTTGCTGGTCGTTGATCCAGTCCTCCGCATCAATACCATAGGCGGTGTTGTGAAGCGCGTTGGAAAAGGAAGCGTCAAAATCCGGCACAACCTGCTCTAAAACCTCCCCCGTCTGCGCAGCCAGCCGAAAGCGCAGCAGCGATTTGCCGCGTTCATGGTCGTAATCGTTGGCGTATTGCAATTGCGCCTCTCCATCGGAGGCAAGCTCCGAAAAGGTGATTTGCCTGTAACGATCCCGATTGGGGTTATAGCCCAGCGCCTGTGCGCCCTGCCCGGTCAGCGCCAGCGTAAAGCAGGTCGTCTCGGTTTTTCCCGCTTGATTCTCGTTCCAGACTTCAAAGGTGACCGTATCGGTCTGCGGCGTCAGCCGCTGCAGCGG
>JAEWMM010000178.1 GCA_023457175.1 Bacillota bacterium
TCATCGGGCTGACCGCGCTGCCGTTGCTCTTAATCAGCGGACTGACAGCCATTGTACTGACCATGGCGCAAACCCGCATGCTGGTTACGACCGAAAGCATCAAGTTTAAATTCAGCCATTTAAACCCCATCAGCGGCATCAAAAAGATGTTCTCGCTGCGCAGTTTTGTCGAGCTTGTCAAGGCTGGGGCCAAGATTGCGATTCTGCTTTACATCGTCTATAAAAAGCTTGTCGATTTTCTGCCTCAGTTTCGCACCTTTGTAGATATGGAAATTACCAAGTCCTTAAGCGTGTTCGGCGATTTTATCATGTCGATTGTGCTGACCGCCGGCGTCGTGTTCCTGCTGCTGGGCGTTCTCGATTACGCTTATCAATGGTGGGAGTACGAAAAGAACCTGCGCATGAGTAAGCAGGAAATTAAGGAAGAGTATAAGCACACCGAGGGCGACCCGCTTATTAAGGGTCGCATCCGAGAGCTGCAGCGTAAGCAGGCCATGAGCCGCATGATGCAAAACGTTCCCAAGGCGGACGTCGTTATCCGTAACCCGACCCATTACGCCGTGGCGCTGCGCTATGACCCCGACCAAGACCGCGCACCGATCGTGCTCGCAAAGGGCGCCGATCTTGTGGCGCTGCGCATCGTCTCTGTCGCAGAGGCGCACAAGGTGACCACGCTGGAAAATAAGCCCCTTGCACGCGGCCTTTTTGAAGCGGTGGAGCTGGGCCGCGAGGTTCCCGAAAAATTCTACCAGCCGGTGGCCGAGGTGCTGGCCTTTGTTTATAGTCTGAAAGAGAAGGATTTGAAATAGTTGAAGAATACAAACAACATCTTTAACAACATTGTAGCGGTATTCATTGTCGCTATCATCTTGTTGCTGATTATCCCGCTGCCCACGGCGCTGTTGGATATGATGTTTATTATAAACCTTTCTATTTCGTTCGTGATCCTGCTCACGACCATGTATATCAAGGAACCGCTCGAATTCTCAATTTTTCCGGCGCTGCTGCTGATTACCACTGTCTTTCGCATGTCGCTGACCGTCTCCTCCACCCGCCTGATCTTAGGCAACAACGGTTACGCCGGCAAGGTCATTGAGACCTTTGGCCAGTTTGTTATCCGCGGCAATGTCATCATCGGCCTTGTCATCTTTCTGATTATCGTCATCGTGCAGTTTATGGTTATCACCAAGGGCTCGGAACGCGTGGCGGAGGTGGCCGCCCGCTTTACGCTCGATGCGATGCCCGGCAAGCAGATGGCCATTGACGCCGACTTAAACTCCGGTCTGATCGACGAGGCGCAGGCGCGCCACCGCCGCGAGAAAATCCAACGCGAGGCCGACTTTTTCGGTTCTATGGACGGCGCCACCAAATTTGTTAAGGGCGACGCTATTGTTTCGATTGTCGTCACCATCATTAATCTCCTGGGCGGCATTCTCATGGGCTTTTTAAACCGTGTGGGCACCTTTGGCGAAATTATGTCGATCTACTCCACCGCCACGGTGGGCGACGGCCTGATGTCCCAGATTCCCGCGTTGCTGATCAGCATGGCCACCGGTATGATTGTCACCCGCTCGGCATCGGAATCGAACCTCAATATCGAGGTGGTCAAGCAGTTCTTATCGCAGCCCGTTGTGCTTATTTTGTCCGGCTGCGTTATGATTTCACTCTCATTTATTGGCTTCCCGCCGTTGCAGATTATTCTGGTGTCTGCTATACTGATAGTAACAGGTACGGTCATTTTACGCCAGCAGAGGCTTGCACTTGCGACCGCAACGACCGCTGCCAGCGCTGCCCCGACCGAGGAGGTCGCCAGCGAGGCTTCGTTTTATAAAAATATCGATAATGTCTATGGCCTGCTCAATGTTGAGCCAATTGAATTGGAGTTTGGCTACAGCCTGATTCCGTTGGTGGACGAGGCCAGCGGCGGCAGCTTTATCGACCGTGTGGTCATGTTCCGCAAGCAGTTTGCCATCGAGATGGGTATGGTTATCCCTTCGGTTCGCTTAAAGGACAGCGGCCAGCTTAATCCCAACCAATACAGCATCAAGTTTAAGGGCGAGCGCATTGCCCTAGGCGACGTATTGATCGACCACTACTTGGCACTTGCGCCCGACAGCAAGGTGCAGTCGATAGATGGCATTGATACCGTTGAGCCCGCGTTCGGCATTCCGGCCAAGTGGATCAGCCTTGACAAAAAGATCAAGGCAGAGTTGGCGGGCTATACGCTTATCGATCCTACCTCGGTCATCATTACCCACCTCTCCGAGGTTATCCGTCAGCATGCCTACGAGCTTCTGACCCGTCAGGAGGTCAACAACCTGTTGACCAATCTTAAAAAGACCAACGAAACGATTGTCAACGATATCATCCCAGGCGTCGTCAACGTTTCAACGCTGCAAAAGGTGCTGTGCAACCTGCTGCGCGAGGGGGTGCCCATCCGCGATATGGAGACGATTCTCGAAGTGCTCGGCGATTACGGCGCGTCGATTAAGGACGCGGACATGCTGACCGAGTATGTCCGGCAGTCGTTAAAACGCACCATTTCGCACCAGTTTGCCGAGGCCGGACAGCTTAAGGTCATTACGCTGGACGCTAAAATCGAAAATATGATCATGGGGGCTGTCAAAAAGCTTGATACCGGGTCCTATCTGGCGCTGGAGCCCGCGACGATTCAGTCAATTATCTCGGCTTCGGGCGCGCAGATCGATAAAATACGCGAGTTGGTGCCGCATTCGGTCATTCTGACCTCGCCTATTGTGCGCATGTACTATAAAAAGCTGGTCGACCAGTTCTATCCCAACGTCATCGTGCTGTCGTTCAGCGAGATCGACAGTACTGTTCAGATACAGGCGCTTGGCAATATTGCGCTTTCCTGATTCCTATTCCCAATGAAGGGAGTGACAAGCTGTGCAGACACAACAAGCCGATGCCCAGACCCTGCTGGAAGATTATTTAAAGGCCCCAAGCGTCGCGCTTCGCAACGACCTTGTCATGCAATATAGTTACATACCCAAAACGGTGGCTGCTCAGATGCGCGGCATTACCGCCTCTTATGCAGAGGTTGAGGATATTGTCAACAACGGCATTATTACGCTTATCGACTGCATTGAGCGCTTTGACCCGCAGAAAAGCGGCAGCTTCGAGGCCTACGCCTTTTCCCGCATTAAGTGCGCAAATATCGATTTTATTCGCAAGCAAGACTGGCTGCCCCGCCGGGTGCGTAAGACGGCGCGCGATATTACCGCCGCCTATGACGCGCTTGCCAACGAACTGATGCGGGTGCCCTCCGCCAAAGAGCTGGCGGATTACCTTGGCGTTGAGGAGTCGGTTATTTATAAGCACTACCGCGAGATTTCAAATTCTGTTTTGCTCTCGTTCGAAATGCTGCTCAGCAGTGTGGCTGAAAACAACGCGAACGATTCCGCGGGCGATTTTGAGCAGCCGGAGTCGTCGCTGATCCGCGACGAACTGCGCCAGCGCCTTATTAAAGCGATTGATTCCTTAAGCGAGCGGGATCGTCTCGTCATTTCGCTTTATTACTATGAGCATCTAAAGCTTCACGAAATTGCACAGGTTCTGAAAGTCAGCGAAGCCCGGGTCTGTCAAGCCCGTTCTAAAGCTATTTTAAAGCTTCGCAGCCACCTAAGAGATTATTTGGAGGGATAACGGCATGGCAACAGGTTTTTTTACCGCCGCTTCCGGCATGATGATGCAGCAGCGCACGCTCAACGTCATCGCAAACAATATGGCAAATGCCAATACCCCCGGCTTTAAGACCGAGCGCGTTGTCAGCACGACCTTTCAGCAGGAGCTTTTAATGCGGCAGCAGGGCTATAACCGTACCTTTATCGGCACCGGCGACGCGGTCAAGGTAGTGGAGGATGTTCCAACCCAGTTTGACGAAAGCCTTGTGAAGGCCACCGACAGACCCTACGATTTAGCCATTCAGGGCGAGGGCTTTTTTGTGGTAAAGGGTGATAACGGCCGGCAATACCTGACCCGCAACGGACAGTTTGATATTGATGCGGACGGCTACCTGATTTTGCCGGGGGTCGGCAGAGTTCAGGGCTCCCGCGGTGACTTAAAAATTGACGGCTCAGATTTTACCGTCAATTCGGAGGGGGCCGTTTATAACACCAAGGGCCGTTTGCTCGGCAGTCTGCAAATTATTGCGGCATCCCCCGAGGCCGAGCTTGAGAAATTCCCGAACGGCCTGTTTCAGGTACCGGGCGGCGAGGGTATACCGGGCGAAACCGCCGGCCTTTCAGAGGTGGCAAACCCAAAGGTTGGGCAAGGACTGCTTGAAGCCTCGAACACCAACTACAACCGTGAGGTCGCGCTATTGATGGAGACGCAGCGAAATTTTCAAAGCTGCAGCAAGGCGCTGATGATGATTGATGAAATCGAACAGAAGGCCGCCAGTATTGCGTCGTTATAGTATAAATCAGTGAGGTGCTGAAAATGAGTATAGCCTTTTACACCGGCGTTTCCGGCATGCTGGCTTCACAGTCGCATATGGACGTCACTTCAAACAACATTGCCAATATCAATACAGTCGGCTACAAAACGCAGGAAGCCTCTTTTCAGAACCTGCTTTATACCCGGATGAATATTCACAGCAACTACGGCAATACCGTCGCCCCAGCAGCGGACGCAGCCGACGAGGGCGATGCTGCCAAAAGCTACGATATGGTTGGTCACGGCTCGCGCATCGGTCAGGTCAACCTGCTGTACAAGCAGGGCGGTTACCTTTCTACCGGTCGCACGCTGGATTTTGCCATCAACGGCGAGGGCCTTTTTGCGGTGGAAGCTGCCTCAGGCGAGACGCAGTATACCCGAAATGGTAATTTCCTGATCAGCATTGAAGGCAGAAGAGCCTCTTTGGTAACCTCGGAGGGCGCACATGTTTTAGACGGCAAAAGCAAGCGCATTGCGCTGACACTGACCGACAGCGGCGCGCCCGTTACCGATGGATTAGCCGAGAAAATCGGACTGTACCATTTCCCGAATCCCTATGGCCTGACGCCGGCCGACGGCGGCTCGTTTACAGCCAACGACATCTCAGGCAAGGCGGTTGCGGCCAAGGTCGGGGACACAACCTCCACCATATTACAGGGCTTTCTTGAAAACTCCAATGTCGAGCTAAGCGACCAGATGGTCAATATGATTCAGGCGCAGCGTTCTTTTCAGATGAACGCCCGCGTGGTGCAGACTGCGGACCAAATTGATGAAATAATCAATAATTTAAGATAGCCCGCCTTTTAATGATTCGCAAACGAAAGAGGTTATAATTATATGGCATTAAACGATTACAGCGACCTGAATGCGATGCACCTTGATGTACTTAGAGAAATAGGCAATATCGGCACCGGCAACGCGGCAACGTCGTTGGCCGCCATGCTGCAAAAGCCGGTTAACATCAGCGTGCCGACCATAAACGTTCTGGATTATGAAAAAGTCGCCGAAGAACTTGGCGGACCAGAAACCATGATTGTAGGTATTATGCTGACCATCTCAGGCGAAGTCAGCGGCATGATGATGTTTTTGCTGGAAAAAGATTTTGCCCACGCGATTGTCAACGATCTTTTGGGCGGGTGTTTTAACGGCTTTTATGAGCTTGACGAGCTTTCCATCTCCGCTTTAAAAGAGATTGGCAACATTATGGCCGCTTCTTATGTTAATGCCATCGCACAGCTTACCGGTTTAACCATTGATATCTCGGTACCTTCTATGACAGTTGATATGGCCGGCGCCATTTTAAGCGTACCCGCCATTTACTTTGCAGACATCAGCGATAAAGTCATTTTTATTCAGGATGAGTTTAACGGTGATGCCGAGAATATGACCAGCCATATTCTGTTAATTCCCACTGCAGATTCGCTGCAAAGAATCATGCGCAACCTCGGAGTCGAGTAATGAAGAATACGGTTAAGGTTGGCATTGCTGATATGAACGTGGTAAAGGGCGAAGATGAGCTGGTCACCTTCGCACTCGGTTCCTGTGTAGCGATCTGCCTGCATGATGCTGAAAGAAAAATTGCGGGTATGGCGCATATTATGCTCCCTGACAGCAAGCAGCTCTCCTCGGGCAGCAGCCAGCCGCTGAAATTTGCCGATACCGCATTAATCGAGCTGCTCAAAGTCATGCAACAAAAGGGGGCGCGCGCAGCGGTTTTAACCGCTAAAATTGCCGGTGGCGCCCAGATGTTTGCCGAAACAACCAATTCCCCGTTGGGGAACATCGGCGGACGTAATACGCAGGCCGTCAAAGCCGGGTTGGCGCGGTTTCGCATTCCTATAATTGCCGAAGATACGGGTAAGGACTACGGCCGTACCTGTTATTTTGACGCAACCACCGGTACCATGCTGATTAAATCGGCGCTCAAAGGAGAATGGCGTTTTTAGAAACGATTCCTTTTTCAAAACCCGTTCCGTGAAAGAGGAGGCTACTATGAAACAAGAGGATCAGATAAAAAAGGGCAGTTTGTTGTATAGGCTGTTTCAAGCAAAGCAAACCGATGAGCCTATTATCCTCGACGCTTTATCGCACGAGCCCGATAAGGCGCCGGTTGTAAGCGAACCTGCGGAAGCTGCGCCCGATTCGGACCAGGAAACTTCCGATGAAGACTGCTTGCCGTCTGTACCGTCTTCCGCTGCGCCTTTGCAAGCCGACAGCGACAGCTGGACCAGCCTTATAGTGCCTGCGTCCTCTTGGGATGCGCATCATCGTTTGGAAGTTCAGGTCAACAAAGCGACCACAAAAGCCCGCCTATATTTGCGCGCCCCCGCCGAAGGAGAGCCGGAGACCTGCACCTTAGAAATATTACACCGGGTTTTAAGAGACTGCCGGATTACTTTTGGTCTGGACCAAGAAGCGCTAAACAGCTTTTTTGTCGCCAGCCCCGGTTCGTTGCTTTATAATACGCCCGTCGTTGTCGCCCAAGGTATTGCCGCTACCGACGGCGTAGACGGCTATGTCCGAGAGTTGTTTGACCGCACAAGTCAGCCTCACTTTGACCAGCGTCCTGACGGCAGCATCGATTTCAAAAATATGCATATTGTCAATAACGTCTCAAAGGGCACGGTCATCTGCGAAATTATTAACCCCGTGCAGGGCAGTATTGGCACCAGCGTTTATAATAAACCCCTGCGCCCCCGCACCGCAAAGGCGCCCGCTGTTCCCCGCGGTGAAAATATTGATCTGGTCACGGTTGATGAGCATATGAGCCAGCTTGTCGCTGCAACCGATGGTAATCTGGTCTTTAAAGACAAGCGCTTTTGCGTCGAGCATACCTTTAAAGTTAACGGAAACGTCAATAATTCCATCGGTAACATTAATTTTACCGGCAACGTCATTGTCTCCGGCGACGTCTGCGAGGGCTATTCGATCAGAACAAATGGCGACGTCACCGTTTATGGCATTGTTGAAGGCGCTTCTATCTATGCCGGCGGAAATATTATTCTGCAAAAAGGTATCAACGGCATGGGCAAAGGGATTTTGGAGGCGCAAAAAGATATTACCGCTAAGTTTATTGAAAATTGCACTGTGCGGGCCGGCGGTGATATTAAATCGGAGTCGGTCATCAACTCTACCGTTGAAGCGGACGGCAATCTGACTTTAACTGGCCGCGGCACGCTGGTCGGCGGAAATATCAGTGTTTTTGGCTCGATTGACGTTAAGATTGTCGGTTCACGCTCTTATACGCCTATCAACATCGTTCTGGGCATTACACCTAATATGCTTAAAGAACGCAACCAAATTCGTCAGCAGCACGAAGTCGTCCTGTCGGAGTTTCAATCTCTCAACAGTGATATTCTATTTTTGGAGCAAGCGCAGCACTTGGTTGAAGACGAACGGCAAAAGCTTTTGCTGCAATATAAGGGGAAGCTGAACCTCGTGCTGTTTAAAAAGAATCGTCTGGAAAAGAAGATTCAGAAGTTTTCCGAACAGCAGGCGGCGATCTCCTCCTCCACCTTGACCTGTAACACCGCCTAACCCCCGCTGCGCGTGACAATTGGACATGAAACCTATCGGCTGACCAATATTGCCAACATGTGTCGTTTTTATCAAAATAGCGAGGGTGAGGTTGTGTTGGGCACAAAATAGTCAGGCCGCCCTTTTAGCTTTACCAGCCAAAGATTACCGCGTTACCTCCTCCGAGTAAAAGTTTAGTTGAACCGACACAGTTATGCCGATTTTGTAGTCTTTGCTTCCATAGACTGTTAAGATTATTCGAATAGGTGAATCAGATGGCCTGTACTATATCTCTGACAAGGCTTTGCTTTGTCAGAGGCGGATGAAATTTATAGGTTTGCAGGATAAAGGTTATGAAAATTGTTGTAGTCAACGGAACGGAAATTAGGGGCTGCACCTATCACATTAAGGAAGCGTTTTTAGAACTATTGCGACAAGGCAACGAGATTTGCGAGTTTTATCTGCCAAAAGATTTGCCGCATTTTTGCTGCGGCTGCAAGACCTGCTTTTTTAAGAGCGAAAAAGACTGCCCCCACGCCGAATATGTTTTGCCAATATGGAATGCGCTTTTGTCTGCCGAGCTGCTCGTTTTTACTTCTCCCGTATATGCTTTGAGGACAACGGGACAGATGAAAGCCTTACTGGATCATCTCTGCGTGCATTGGATGGTACATAGACCCGATGACAGTATGTTCACCAAAAAAGCCGTTATACTGACTAATGCTATTGGCATTCTAAACAGCGGGGCGCAAAAGGAGATAGCGACCAGTCTTTCGTGGCTGGGTGTATCCGATATTAAAAGGCTTGGTATCGGGCTCATGGAAGGTGTTTTATGGAACGAATTGTCCGATAAGCGCAGAAAAGCTATTACCGGCAGGGTGAAGCGGTTTTCCAAGAGATATGAAAGACCATACCATGCGGGTAAAGGAATCATCGTTGCAGCGAAATTTTTCATGTGCAGAATGATGCACAAAGCCATTGCCAAAAACGAAAATCCTCTGTCCGCCGACAATCAATATTGGGTGGAAAAGGGATGGATAAAACTATAAGCAATACAGATTGATGAGCCATTGACCCATAATCTTACTTCCTTGCCAAGGCAAGGACCATACAAAAGTAATGTCCACGGCAAAAGCCGCCCTGCTGACCAAAATTTTAGTCAGCAGGGCGGCTTTCGTCGCCTAAGATCATATCACTAAGGCAGCTAATTATTAATCTGTAAGACAACTATCAACATCGTCAATTGGCGGAAGGCTAATTCAAGTCTCTTTTTATGCGCGTGAGCTTTCCCCTTATTTTACGGTATTCAAGTATCTTAAAATTTCATCACCAATCTGGTCAAGCGGCAGCTGCTTCTTAACGCCGCCGATATTGTAGGCCACCATCGGCATGCCATATACAATACAGCTCTCTTTATCCTGCCCTATGGTGTAGGCGCCCGCCTTTTTCATTTGCAACAGGCCCTTGGCGCCATCCGCCCCCATGCCGGTAAGAATTACCCCAACAGCGCACTCGGCAGCCGTCTGGGCAACCGAATTGAACAACACGTCAACCGAAGGGCAATGCCCGCTAACCTTTTCACCGCGCTGACTTTTGACATAGTAGCCTTGGGCATCCTTGGCTAATTGCAGCTGAAACTCACCTGCGCCGATAATAATTTTACCGGCTTCGACCCGGTCGCCGTGCTCAGCCTCCTTGACGGCCATGCGGCAGACGTTATTGAGCCGCTCGGCATACATTCTGGTGAAGACGGGCGGCATATGCTGTACAACGACGATACCCGGCGTGGTAGGCGGCAGATCTCTGACCACAGACAAAATAGCCTCGGTGCCGCCGGTTGAAGCCCCGATGGCGATGACCATATCGTTTATGGTGCGGGTCAGCGCCGGGTGCACCGTCAGCTTCGTATCCGGCTTGGAGGCCAGCGCTTTTTTCTGCCCCACCTTGGCGACCGACGCAATTTTAAGCTTGACCACCAGCTCACGAATAAACTGATTTAAATCGTTCGGCGAGTTGACAACCGGTTTTTTGACAAAATCTACAGCGCCGGCGTCCAGCGCATTGAGCGTTGTAATGGGGGCGGAGCTGACGACCACAACCGGAGTCGGATAAAGCGGCATAAGCTTTTTAAGGAATTCGATGCCGCTCATCTTGGGCATTTCGACGTCCAGCGTCACAACATCCGGCTGAAGCTCCTTAATCTTTTCCATCGCCTCCAACGCATCCGAGGCTGTCCCAATCACCTCAAAAAACGGATCCTCTTCAAGCCTTTTGGAGAGCGTTGTACGAAAAAGAATAGAGTCGTCAACAATTAAAACCCGGCTCTTTTTCTTTACCAACACTATTTTGCCCCTCGTTTCTGATATATTGCCGGTTGAATATAGGCGTATCGGCTGGCATCTCTGTTGATGCTCTCGGAATGCCCTATAAACAGGAATCCTGTATCGGCCGTCCAGTCATAATACTTATTCACCAGCCGCTCCTTTGTGGGTGCGTCAAAATAAATCATCACATTTCGGCAGACAATCAGATCAAACTTGTTTTTGAACTGGAAAGGATCCATCAGGTTGATTCTGCGAAAAATCACTTCCTTGCGGATCTGTTCGCTGACCTGAAAGCTTCCGTCCTTAAGATCGATCAGATATTTCGCGCGCCATGCCGGCGGAATATCCTTAATCTCCTCGCTGGTATAGACTCCTCTGGATGCCTTGTCCAGCACATTGACCGAAAGGTCACTGGCCAGAATGGTGGTATTCCACTGCCCTTTTCTTGAGCCGAAGTATTCGCTGATGGCCATGGCCATCGAATAAGGCTCCTGCCCGGAGGAGCATCCGGCGCTCCACAGATAAAGGGTCTTGTTGGTGCGTGTACGCTCAAAAAAGGGTAGCACCTTCTGCGTCAAAAAATCAAAATGCTCATTTTCGCGCATAAAATAAGTATAATTGGTCGTGAGCTTATTAAGCATTTTTGTCATTTCATTGCCGGTTTTATCGGCGTACAGAAACTCAAAATATTGGCTGAAGGTTGTAAAACCATGACTCAAAAGGGTATTAGACATCCGCCCCTCAATCAGAACACGCTTTTTTGAGAGGTCTATACCATAGTTTTTATGTACAAATGTCTTTAACTCGTTAAATTCCTGGTCTGTCAGTTTAAGCATCGGCGATATAATCCCTTCAAACGGCTTGATCACAATGCTGCACGGGTTCCGCAGGTATCGTCGGCCAAAAATTTGTCGCAGTCAAGAATCAGGACCAGACGCTCCCCAACCTTGCAGATTGACGAAAGATATTTATTGGTGTTCACACTGGAGAAATCGGGAATCGACGCAATCTGGTCATTTTTAAAATCGTTGACCTCGGCAACCCGGTCCACAATCAGCCCAACGAGCGACTCCTTCCAGTTGATCACGATAATGCAGCTGCGCTCGTCGTACTCTATCTCTTCGGCGCCAATCTTAATGCGTGCATCAATGACCGGCACGATGCGGCCGCGAAGGTTGATAATGCCCTTGACAAAGCGCGGTATTCCCGGAACCCTTGTGGCCTCCTGAATGCCGATAATTTCGAGAATATTCTCAAGCGCAACGCCGTAAACGGTTTCCCCAATATAAAACGTCAGGTATTTACCGGCAAAAACTGCGCTTTCAACCGATTTTACAACACTGTTGACAGCTACTTGTGCCATGATGGCCACCTCCTAAAAGTTGTTAAGCAGATTGTTGGCGTCAAGAATTAAGCTGATGCTGCCGTCACCCATAATGGTGCAGCCCGCCAGACCGTTGCCCTTGATGCTGTATTTACTCAAAAACGCCGGGAAAGGCTTGACTACAACCTGCTGCTCGCCCAAAAGCTCGTCCGCAAACAGGCAGGCCGACTTGCGGTCGTTTTCAATCAGAATAAAGATGCCGTCCTTAAGGTCGGTCTTGGCATTTTCGGCATTATAAATTTGGTGCAGGCGAATGACAGGGAAGCAAATGCCGCGCAGCATAACTATCTCAGAGCCTTCGGTGTCCTTGAGAATCTGAATGCCGTCGCCAAGCTTGAAGGTCTGGCGGATAGAGGTGATCGGAATGATATAGATGCCGTCGCTGACCGCGACCTCCATGCCGTCTACTATGGCCAGTGTCAGCGGAATCTTGATTGTAAAGGTGGTGCCTGCGCCCTTTTGAGATTCCACCGAGATGCTGCCGTGTACCTTTTCAATATTCTGGCGCACCACATCCATGCCGACACCGAGTCCGGAGTATTCGGTGACCACCTCATTGGTCGAAAAGCCCGGCATCATAATCAGGTGAAAAGCCTCTTTGTCGGTATAATCCGCCTCGGGCTTGGTCAGCAGGCCGTTGCTTTTCGCCTTGGCCAAAAGCTTGTCACGGTCAAGACCGCGGCCGTCGTCGGCAATTGTGATGACAATTTCGCCGCCGATATTCTGCGCGCCCAGCGTAATGGCGCCTTGCTCCGGCTTGCCCTGCGCGGCGCGTTCTTCGGGCGTCTCAATCGCATGATCCATCGCATTGCGGATCATGTGCATGAACGGGTCGGCCAGCACGTCGTTGATGGTTTTGTCAATCTCGGTTTCACCGCCAAAGGTTTTCAGCACAACCTCTTTGCCAAGCTTCCGGTTCATATCGCGCACGATGAGATTCATTTTCTGGAAAACACCGGTCAGCTGCACCATACGGATTGACATAACGATATCCTGAAGCTGATCGGTCAGCTTGCGCAGCTGCCGGGTTGACTTGCTGAAATTGTCAAGCTGGAGGTTTTTCAGTTCCGGGCTGTTGGCCACCATCGATTCGGCAATGACAATCTCGCCCATAATATCCATCAATTGATTGAGCTTAGTCTGGTTGACGCTGATCATGCTCTGCTTGCCGGCTCCGGCAGACGCCGCGGTCTTGTGCGCCTCGCCGGAGGCGTTATCTCTGCCCTGCGCCTCGCCCGCGCCGGCAATATCCAAAAATGCAGCCGCGCGCTCGTGTTCGGCTGCGGCAGCCGTAACCACCGCTGAAGGAGAAGCGCCTTGTCCGCTGACATTCTCATATGACTTGATATTGACCGAGCTTTCAATAACCGAATAGATGTTTTCTATCGGCAGCGACGTTTTGATGTTGAGCAGCAGGCCGTTTTTAATAATTTCAGCCGCGTAATCGGAATTGGTCTCGGGGTTTGGCGGTACGCTTGTAATATCCTCACAGTAGCCCTTAAGCTGTGTAATCAGCATAAAGGCGCGGATATTCTCCATTTGGCAGCCGTCCTCGAAAAAGACCCTTATTTTGTACGCACCGCCAGATGCTGCGGCGGGCGCGCTTTTTTCCGCCTTCTCCGGCGCCTTGGGCGCTTGCGGCTGCGGCTGCGCGGCAGGCGCCTCTTTTAATACCGGTTCAACCGGCACCGCAGGCGCGGCCTGAACCGGCGCCTCTCCGTGAAGCTGTGGCATAATACCGGTAATCGTTTCGATCAGCTCCACCGGATTAGAAGGCGCATAGTCTTCGATATCGCCCTGAATGCCCTCGACCTCAGCCTTAAAAAAGTCGGAAGATTGAAAGAGAATGTCGAAAATAGGCCTGCTGAGTATGCCCTTCATAATATCCGGGTCTTCGCGTACAACAAAGAACATGTCCTCAACGCGGTGCGCCACCTTTGAAAAGGCAGAAAGCCCCATCATCGCGGCAGAACCCTTAATGGTGTGCATAATGCGGAAAATCTCGTTGATATCCTCTGTCGTCATTTCCTGACTTTGCTCGGACTGAAGCAAAATCTCATCCAATTGCTCCAAAAGCGTGGTTGTTTCGTATAAAAACATATCCACCATCGGGACCATGCTCGCGTCAAAAACACTCATGTTCTTCACCTGCTAACATATTTTTTTACATAATTAACCCTCTGTTTCATATCATTATAATATATATTTTGCATATTTGATACTGCTTTTTGGAGTTTTTTCAATAATTTTTATCATTTAATAAAAAATAGCAAAATTTTGCCGTCTGTTTCCAAAAATCCATGTATTTTTTGTTGCTTTAATATGATATAATGACACACATAAGCTTTATTGTGGTGTTTTGTCCTGTGTTTGGTAACATTATTTTTATATTTTGAAATAATTAATATTTTTTGTAACTGCATTGTCGGGGAGATGAAGCAATATGGCGGATATTCTAAAAATTACAACCCCTGTTATTGACCGCACCGCCGTTTCGGCCAACCGGCCTGTTGCCGACCCTTCTATTCCCTTTCAGCTTTCGGATATCACCAAGGTGATAAAGCCCGGCGAGCAGAGCGAAATACTACAGCAAAACAACGGGCTGATTGAACGCGAAAACAGCGCCGCCATCTTGATGAACCTTTTAAAGGACCCGTCGGTCACCGTCAGCTTTTTAAAGAACATTGATATGCTTCAAGAAATTATCAAGCTGATTCCGGTGAACAACCGGGCGCTGACCGCTGAGATTGAACAGCTTTTCAGCGATTTGCTGGTAGCCCCCGGGGATATTACCGGCGAGCTTTTAAAGCAGGAGCAGGCCTCTACCGCCTTTAAAGGCGATTTATTTGATTTTTTGCGGCAGCAGCTTGCACAAAACGGCAAGCCCGAGATGCGGTACGGCATCTGCAACCTCTTAAAATCGCTCAACGCCATCTCCTCTCAGGAAAAGATTTTAAAGTCGATTTCAAACGGCCTTTCTTTTTTGTCCGAGAGTCTGACCAGCAGCCCCTCACTTTCGCAAAAGCTGCTGGAGCTGGCCGGGCAGTTTAAAGAGCCCGGCGCACAGAACCATTTTAACGCGCTTAAGGATGAGACGCTTATGCTGCTTAACGAAGTTAAAAGCAGCATTTTATATTCGCCAAAGCTTCAAAAAATGGTTCCAATGATCATCTATAACCTGTCACGCTTTAATGATAATCCCCATTTTTTAAAGGAATGCGCCGGCAGTCTTTCCACGATCCTGGACGGGGATGTGCAAAAGCAGACGTTGGCGGACCTGCTGCATGCCTACGGTCAGGGCGGCCGGACACAGGAGCCTTCTAAGGTGATGAACATTATTGCTGAAATTATCGCCAAGCAAAACGACAACAGTGAGCTGGCAATGATCGGCGGCGAAAAGATCGAAAAAATTATTTACAGCCTGCTCTCTTCCCCGTGCAATTTTACCCCGCTGCTGCATTACATTGTTCCGGTGCAGGCAGACGATTTAAGATCTTTTGCCGAGATCTGGATAGATCCCAACGCTGAAAGCACCGACGCCAAGGGCAACCGCGTGCAGGACTGTATCCATATGCTGATGGTGTTCGATATCGACGGCATCGGCCGCTTTGAAGCGGAGCTTGCCGCCACCGGCAAGGATATTATGGTCAATCTTTTCTGTCCCGCGCCTTATCTGCCGGCCTTTTCCGCCTTGGCTGCGTCGGTGCGGGAACAGATTGCCGCCACGGGATACCGTCTTTTGAATCTCTCGGTCGATAAGCTTGAAAAGCACCGCTCGCTGATGGATGTATTTAAAACCTTACCGCATAGAAGGACGGGTGTCGATGTCAAAATCTGATAAAAGAAATAAAGCCGTCGCGCTTAAATATCAGGAGGAAACCGATGTGGCCCCGGTGGTTATTGCCTCGGGCTGCGGTAACGTCGCTGAAAAAATTATCGATATTGCCGAAAGCAAGGGCATCCCTGTCTTTAGGGACGACAGCGCCGCTTCCCTGATGTGCATGCTGGAGGTGGGCCGTCCAATTCCGCCCGAGCTTTACCAGATTGTTGCGATTATTTACGGCCAGTTGATGCAAATTTCAAAGGATATCAAGCACTATAGCCAGATGGCCCCCTCACCCAATCGCACCAGCCCCGAGCAGCTGCGACAACAGATCGAGCAGCGGCATCGCCCCCCTTCAAAAAAATAGTCCTGCCGAGACATAATACACTAAAAAATCTGGTTTCTTTCTGGAAAAAATGTTATAATATTATTATAATTATCCTTAAAAACATATGATTTAACGATATCTTTTTAAGGCGGATTTTCAGCCATCGGTTGGATGGGTATTTTTATTATCCCTCCAGGACTTCTGCCCGTGTTGACCAGCAGCTTCAATGCCCTGTGGTGCAGGACCCTCTATGGTACGATATATTTGGAAGGCTACCGCAGCAATAGGTTGGCGTCTCGGCACCGGCGCGGCTCCGTTTTACTTATTTTGTAACGCCTCTTCTTAAAATAAAAACTTATAGCCTCATTGTTTTCTGCGTCATTCCGGCAACAAGCCAGACACCAGGAGGAACAGATAATGCCTGAGAATAAGACCTATTTGCAGGAGTTGGTTGGCAACCTTTGCGAAATAAAAACCGAACAGAACGACCTGCTTGTGGTCGCGCGCGTAGAATCAATCGACCCTGAGGATGAGACGCGTATAACCATTGTTTCTGCTCAGGAGGATGAGCGGCTACCCCTGGTGGCGTATAATACCCCGATAAAAATTATTTCATTTGCGAGTAAGCAAGGTTTTTTACTCATGCGCGGTAATGTTTATATTTCTACAACAAGCATGCTGACGCTGGTCAATGTTCACACTGCGCAGGGCTACGAGCGGCGCAAATATTTCAGGCTTAATACAAACATCATGGCCACCGCCGTTATACAGCATGAAGACTCTGCCAAAGAGGATGTCGAGGAAGATACGATGACCCTGACGCTTTATGACATCAGCCTTGGCGGCATACGTATCGGCAGCGGCAAGACCTTAAATCCGGGCGACCTCTTGCTGACATCTTTTCATCTGATGGATAAAAAAATGGAGTTTTGCTGCCGGGTATGCCGTGAAATTCCCGCTAAACGAACGATCCCCGGTCAAAAACAGTACGGCTGCGAATTTGTCAGTTTTTCAACCCGGCAGATAGATCAGCTGTGCAACATTTTGTTTAAGCTACAGCGCATTCAAATTCAGAACCGGAAAAAGAGCCGTTACGACTAATTAACGGCTATAGGAGTACAAATTATGAAGGACTGGTCGAAAACGAATGCAAACTTTCTTTCGGGCATTAATCCGGATGAGCTGATTTTTGCGCTTGATATCGGCACCCGCAGCATCATCGGATTGGTCGGCCTTATGCGCAATGACCGCTTCCACATTGTGGCGATTGAAACGGTGGAGCACGAAAAACGCGCCATGATTGACGGTCAGATTGAGGATATTGACGAGGTCGCCGCCGTGGCGGGCCGAGTGAAGGCTTCGTTAGAAGCTCAGTTGGGCTTTGCGCTGCACAGGGTTTGCGTAGCCGCAGCAGGCCGCGCGCTGAAAACCAACACCGCCGAATTTGCGATGGCCGTCTCGCCAAAGCAGGCCGTCAGCAAAGAAACGGTCTATGAGCTGGAGATGGGCGCGGTGAGCCGCGCCAGCGAAGCGTTGGCTGAGGCGGAGGGCGACCTTGAATTTTACTGCGTCGGCTATGCGGTTAAGCGTTTTTATCTCGATAACTATGCCTATACCACCATTCTGGGGCATAAGGGCAAGGACGCGCGGGTGGAGGTCATCGCCACCTTTTTACCCAGTGAGGTTGTCGATTCGCTCTCAGCCGCCATGAACAAAATTGACCTTGAAATCGATTTTTTAACGCTGGAGCCGATCGCCGCTATGAACGCGGTTATTCCTAACGAGCTGCGGCTTTTGAATCTGGCTCTGGTGGATATCGGCGCGGGCACGTCGGATATCGCCCTCTGCGAGGAGGGCAGTGTCACCGCTTATACAATGGCAACGGTGGCAGGTGACGAAATAACCGAGGAGATTATCCGTAAATATCTCGTCGATTTTGCGACGGCAGAAGGCATGAAGCATCTGCTTGGCACCGATACGGCCGAAATTGCCTACAGCGATATCATGGGCTTTGATTATACCGTACCGCGCGAAGCGCTGCTCGATTCGGTCAGCGGCGCCATCGACACGCTGGGCAGGGTCATCTGTGAAAAGATATTGGAAGCAAACACCCGGCCCCCGGCCGCAGTTTTCCTCGTGGGCGGCGGCAGCAAGATACCGACGCTCTGCGCCCTCGTTTCGGACAGATTAGGTATAGACCAGCGCAAGGTCGCGGTCGGCGGCAACAATTTTATGAAGCGCGTCATGACCGCCAATCAGGACCTGCAGGGCCCCGAATACGCCACCCCGCTCGGAATTGCGCTCACCGCGGCCGCAGCCGGAGAGCACCGCGGCTTCTCGGTCACCCTTAACGGTGAAAAGAAGCAGCTTTTCCGCAGTACGGTGATGCCGCTGATGGACGTCCTGCTGTTGTGCGGCTATAAATACAGCGATGTTTTAGGTAAAAACGGGCGCAGCATCGAATATGAGCTCAACGGCAAGCGCTGCATCGCCAGAGGCGGCCATCTGCAGCCGGCCGAGCTTCGTTTAAACGGCGAACCTGCCAGCATCGCCACCTCGGTCAAAAGCGGTGACGAAATTGAGGTGGTTCTGGCCCAATGCGGCAAGGACGCCACGTTGAATATAAACCAGCTTGTGGTGCTCAGCGAGCCTGTCACGGTGTATTATCACGGGTCTGCCGTCGAAGTCGGCTGTTTTGCCACCATCAACGGGCGGCGTGCCGTACCGGGGCAACCCATACATAATAAGGATCGGGTCGAAGTTTCGACCATTAAAACCCTTGGCGACCTGCTGCGCCATCTTGGCGTCGAGGATGATGGCCTGCATTTTTTGGTCAACGGTTTGCCCCGCCCCAAAACCTATCATTTAAAAAATAACGACGCC
>JAEWMM010000179.1 GCA_023457175.1 Bacillota bacterium
GATTGAAGTAGGAACTGCTGGACCGCCTCTCAACGGATATGGGCTGCCGTTTGTTAAGAGCGCGCGTTGCCCATGGGTTAACAGTGTGATGCAGTAGCAGCCGCTTTTAGAAAATATTGAAGCAGGCATGCCGCAATCCTCCTTGAGTCTACATATTATCGTTGAGCTTGCTATGGGTGTAAAGCTTTTATTTGCTTAAGCAGGATGAGCTTAACTGGTCGCTGTATTAGACCTGTAAGGATCTGTTGCCGGCAAGCTAAGATACACACCAAAATCTTCTTCCTGAATTACGTGTTCTGCTGCCCGTGAATGGGCAAAGCCTGCTTCGCCAATGGACTTTGCGGATCAGTTGTCTTATCGTTGGCGCGCTTCGCTGGATGCTTCAAGCTAAAGCCGGCGGGGCTTCTCCGCCGACACAACCGGTGGTTTGCAAATCAAAGAAAAGATCCGGGCCAGTGGCCCGGACCCGAAGTTTTTTGGCCCCAACCGCAGGGCAGCCAGCCGCGCAGGCTGTTAAAACGAGAGCAGCAGCCCCTGATCGCCCGCGTAAAACGAGGTCAGACAGGCGCATTCAAGCACTGTGATGTCCGAATCGGGGGTGCCATAGGTCAATTTTATCAATTCACACATCGTTTCAACAGCGCCGGGGTTGTTGCAGTGGGTGATGACAACCGGTTTGCCGGCCATGTCCTTATAGCGGCCCATGAGAGCGACCATCCGCTCGATGGCGCGTTTTTCGCCGCGCGCCTTTTCAATCACCTCAATGACGCCCTCGGCTGTGTTGGTGGCGACGGCCCGAATATTGAGCGCCGAGGCCAGCACACCGGCGGCGCGGCTCATCCGGCCGTTTTTAACCAGATTGTCAAACGATGCAAGCGAGAAGATAATCTTCATCGAATCGCGGTAGCCTTCAATTTGGCTGACAATTTCTTCAAAGGGAATGCCCTGCTCGATCAGCTGCTTGAGCCGCCGCAGAATCAGCACCATAGAACCCGAGGTAGAGCGGCTGTCGACGATATGAATCTTTTTTTCGGGGTGTTCGTCGAGCACCATATTCATCGCCTGCACCGCACAATTATAGCTCCCGCTAAGGCCGCTCGTGATGGTGACGGCAATCGAGTGCGCCGCCTTGTAAAACTGCTCGGCAAAGGCATGGGGCGACGGACACGCCGAGGAGGATGGCCCCGAAAAATTCTTGATCGCGGCAAGCATCTCGCGCGGGTCGGTTTCGGGCAGATCGACGAATTCCCGCTCTCCTACGATTATTTTTAAGGGCACCGTCGCAAAAGGAATCTCCCCTGTGTCAAAATTATCGGCGTTCAGGTCGCAGGAGCTATCCGATATCAGCTGCCAGTCGTTCATCAATAAAACCTCCGAAGCCCGCTGCATGGTGCAGCAGTAATGTAATAATGATACTGCGGGACGCCGCAAAAATCAAGATGGGTCATTCGCGCGAAAGCAAGCGGTATATATCGCTTTTCTTGCAGCCGGTCTGCTGCGCGGCCTGCCGGGCGGCGGCGGAGGCGCTTTCTCCCTTTGCCATAAGCGCTTGCGCCAGCGCGAGCGCCTGTTCGGGCGTAGCCGCCGGCGCGGGTGCATCAGGCGCGCCTTCGATCACCAGCACGAATTCCCCGCGCGGGGCGGCCGAGTCGGCGTCGGCATAACGGGCTGCCGCCTGTCCCAGCGTCGTGCGGATGACCTCCTCATACAGCTTGGTCAGCTCACGGCAAAGCGCAACGCGGCGCTCGCGCCCAAAGGCGTCGGCAAGATCGTGAAGCGTCGTGCGCAGCTTGTGCGGCGCTTCGTAAAAAATCATGGTGCGCCGCTCGTTTAAGAGCGACGCAAGGTGCGTGCGCCTGCCCTGCCGGTTGGTCGTGAGAAAGCCCTCAAAGGTAAAACGGCTGGTGTCCAGCCCCGACATGGCCAGTGCGGTGATCACCGCGCTGGGCCCGGGGACCGAAACAATCGGGATGCCGGCCTCGGCGCAGAGGCGCACAAGATCCTCGCCGGGGTCGCTGATGGCGGGCATACCGGCGTCGGTGACCAGCGCGCAGCTCTCGCCCGCGAGAATACGCGCGACAATCTGTTCGCCGCGCTCACGCAGGTTATGCTCATAATAGCTAATCATGGGCTTATTGATCTCAAAACGGTTTAACAGCTTTAGCGTGACGCGGGTATCCTCGGCGGCGATAAAATCGACGGTACGCAGCGTGTCGATGGCTCTTGGCGAAAAGTCGCCCAGATTGCCGATCGGCGTGCCCACGAGATAGAGCTTTGACATGGTGGTTACCTCATTCTGTAAATCTCACAATATTCCGCGCTGGGGGCGCCGCCGCTGTTTTGCAGGCAGAGCGCCGGCAGCCAGTCGAGCTGACGGTTGCCGCCGCGGCGCGCTTCGACCAAAAACAGGTGCGGCGCGTGACCGGGCTGCGCCAGCACAGGGCGGATACGTTTAGGCTCCAGCCCGGCGGCGCGCATTGCCTCAAACAGGTCGGGCAGACGCTGGGGCTTAAAGCAGACGCAAAACCGTCCGCCATAGCGCAGCGCCCGCCCTGCCGCGGCACAGACGTCGAAGATGTCCAGCGCCGTTTCCTGCCGGGCGGTCTGCCGTGCGCCGCCGCCGTGGCCCGCCTTAAAATAGGGCGGGTTGCATACCACAAGGTCAAAGGCGTTGGCGGCAAGCGTCGGGATATTTTTATAATCCTTTAAATCGGCGCACACCACGGTGACGCGCTGCGACAGATTATTTTTCTCGACCGAGCACTTAAAAAGGGCCGCCGCTTCGGCCAGCAGCTCGACGCCCACGACATGGCGCGGCCAAACTTCGCCCGTACCAAACCACAACAGCGTAATGGCTCCGCAGCCGCAGCAAAGCTCGGCGGCGGTATCAACGGCGCGCGGAGCGGCAAAGCGCGCGAGTAAAACCGAATCGGTCGTAAAGCGGTGCGTGTCGCTGATGGCTGCCGTAATGCCGTGTGTCAGCGGTATAAAGGACTGCGCCATAAAAATCCGAGCCCCCGTGACAGGAACCTGTTCTGAAATCTGCCGCGTATCGATGGCGGGGAATATTTTAGCCCCGCAAGACGAAGGCTGAAAGCCTGTTAACAATTATGCGGGCGACGCAACCAAGCGGAAAAGTTACCGCTCCGACGCTGCGCAAGGCATTAGAACAGGTTAAAGTATTCCTGATTATCATAACACAAAACGGGGGCATTTTTCCATTGTGGAACAATAAAACATTACGGATGCCCCAAGAGCAGCAGGAAGCCGCCGGAGCAACGACAGTAAGCGGTACGCACCGCAGCCATAGAAAAAGCGCGCAGACCTAAAGCCGCGCGCCTTTTGATGTAAGCTTGTCTTAATAAAATTTAAGCCTGGTTGGGAGCGCTAACGGGACATACACCCGCGCAAGCGCCGCAGTCGATGCAGGTATTCTCATCGATTACATACTTGCTGTCGCCAGCCGTAATAGCGCTGACAGGACACTCGGGCTCGCAAGCGCCGCAGCTAATGCATGCGTCGTTAATAACATATGCCATGTGAACACACCTCCTTTTATATTTCGTGTCTATAATAGCATAGATTTTGTTAAAATAATAGCGTTTTGCAAAAAATAGTTATGACAAACCGCCAAATTATTTTTACCAACTCGGACGCTTCGTATTTCAGGCGAATTTTAACGATTAAAACATATCGTTTTAAGGCTCTGACTATAAACAGGCGGTAACAACTTGAGCATAAAAATGGGGAGGGCGGTAACGCCCTCCGCATCAGCTTGTCAAAAAGGTCTTCGCACGGCTCAACCTTTTTATGCCCAGCTTCGCAAAACGGGCAATTTTGCCCGTTTTGTCGCCTGCGGGCGAGCAATCCGGCGCACTTTCTGCGCCTCGACCCGAAAGTGGGGGCTCGCCGCCCCCCTTTCACACTATTCCCCCGGTGCTTAGCTTTACGAAATCCACTTCTTTGACAGTCTGATGCGGAGAGCGGCAACGCCCTCCGCATCTATGCAAACTCTGTATAACGCATGAATAAAAGACCGTTTAACAGGAGGCTTCACGCAAAAGAACGCGGCTCTCAGCCGTTGGTGTTCTCAGGTGCGGGTGCGGCGGGTTGGGGCTTATTTTGCTGGCCGGGCTTGCCGCCCTGTCTTTTCTGAGGGCGGCTGCCGCGGGAGGGCCTTTTGCCCCCTTCACGGCGGGGTGCTTCCTTATCCTCACGCGGGGTATCGCCGTTGTTTTCGTCAGCTCCCGCTTGCGGCTGCCGCGGCTCCCGTACGGTGCGGCCCTCCTCGCGCAGCGGGGTCAGCTCATGCTTCATAAAGTTTTTGAATGTGAAGCTGTCGCCTGTCTCAAGCTTAATCTTCAGGTTGCCGGTCAGCAGGTTGATAATTTCAGCCACCGTTCCCGGTCCTTCGGGCGTATTCACGACGGTGCCAACGCGCGGGGTAGTGCGCAGCAGGTCTTCATAGGCGTTTTGCTCATATTTTAAGCAGCACATCAGCCT
>JAEWMM010000180.1 GCA_023457175.1 Bacillota bacterium
TGAATAAAGCGCGCGATCACCTCTTTGCCGCTGCCGGATTCGCCGTAAAGCAGCACGGTGGAGTCGAGTGGCGCAATACTGCTTGCAACCGAGAGCAGCTGCTTGATTTCAGCACTTTTGGCAACAATGCTGACCTTTTCAGCCTTTGGCGATATCTTGGAGTCGTGTTCCCGGTTGAGGATCTTATTCTGTTTGAGCAGTGTGTGATAAAGGTTTTCAAAGCCGTCGACATCCTGCAGCATGGTGACGACGTATTTGATGTTGCCAAAGCCGTCAAAAATCGGCGTGCCGGTCACAATGCGCATCCGGGTCGGCCCGTCGATTTTCTGAAAATCCTGATAATATTGCAGCCGGCTGATCCGGCGTTTTTTCTGGCAGACAAGGTCAAATACACAAACATCGATGACATTTGTGAAATCGTGCACATTCATCAGGAGATATTCCTTGCGCGGAATGTTTCTCCAGTTAATCAGCACGGTGTTGACAAATATAAAATTACCCTTGGCGTCGTACACGGCGATACCGGCGTCGATATTATCCAAAACCACCATAAAAGGCAGCTGTTCAGATAGGTTGTCAAACGACATCAATTCCTGCATTTGATTAGTCCTTTCGCCAAAATTGCTGTTGCTAACATATTATCACATAAAAGCGGCCGTTTAAAGCGCGATTTTCGAGCGGCTTGGACAAAATGACCAATGCCCGGATCCGACTAGCCCAGACTTTTAAAGGTGCGGGCGTTTTTAACGTTGGGTCCGGGCTATTGCGGCGGGGCCGGGCAAACTTTTTGGGGGGAGCGTGACAGGCCGTCGCCGCGCAGCCCTGAATGCTTAAATCATCTCACAGAAAGTTTGCACACGGGTTCTGACCTGTTCGTAGCCGGCGTTCTGCTGGTCGATCTCTATGGTGAGGCAGGGGAGCCCCGCTTCGCGCAGATCGGTCACGATATAGGGCAGGTCGTACTCCTCGGGGTCGCAGAACTTCATGAGGCAGGCGATGACGCCGGAGGCGCCGGCTTCCCGGCACATGTCCGCCAGCATTTTGCCGCGCGGCTTATCCAGCTCGTGGATCAGGCTGCATCCGTACCGGTTGTTCCACTGCAGCGTCAGGCGCTTGAGTCCGCCGCCGCCCTTGGCGGGCGTGTCGGTGCGATATTGGCGCATCTCCTGTGCGAGATCGTCGCCGACAACGGCAATATTATTTTCGGTGAAGATATTCAGAAGCGCGTCCGGTTCACAGGTGATGCCGGTAAGCACGACCTTTTTACCGGTAAATTCGTGAACCGGCAGGCGTTTGAGCGCCTCGTTAATCTCGCGCACGATGGCGGTGTGCTCGCCCTTCTCGTAGAAAAACGCGCTTTTCATGACGGTGTGGCGCACCCGCGGCGTAACGACATCCAGATGGTCGTTGGCCACCTTTACAAATTCGCGCATGACGGCGTTGTGCCGGTTATAAATGTTAATCGTCTCGTTTAGCGCCTTTTCGTTCATCATCATGCCGGTGATGGTGCTGAGCATCGACAGGACGTTTTCATACTCGCTGATGAGGTAATCGACGCTGGCGGGCGATTCCCGGTTTTGGGGGTAAACAATCGGGATCATCGGGATATCGGATACGCCAAAGCGCCAGTTCTGGGTCATACAGCGGAAGGTGTCGCACAGAGCGGGGATGATGACGGCCGAAATTCCTTTATAGGTACCGCGCAGGCCGAATTCCAGCGTCGACTGCATAATGGGACAGGCAAACGCAGGCAGATAGCTTTTAACCAGCTTCCATTCGGTCTGGCCGCCCCAAAGGCCGAAAGGGATCATCCCGGAGGCGTGCACCAGCTCTTCGGGCGTGTAAACCGGGAAGCACCCGCCCACTTTTTTGCCCTGAGAGAGATAGTGCTCCAACCGGGCGCGGGGATTGTCGCACGCCGCCTTGAGCAGCGCGATATTGCGGGCTAAATCAGCCATGGGCGATTGCCTCCTTATTCTGCTTCATGACTTCCACCAGACCCTGAATGCGGGTTTCAAACTGGGCCTCGCTGTAGTTGCGGTAGTCGGCCTGGTCGCCGTCAAAGGAGGTGAAAGGAACGCCGGTTTTGGCTGAAATCTGACGCTGGACTTCCATCATCTGACAGTCCATGACCTTGCAGCTGCGATTGACGTGGTAGATGGTGCCCTCACATCCGAATTTCTCCAGAGCCTCGATGCGGCGCGAGATCATGGTCGTCGCGTTATCGCCGTTGGTGGAGGCAAAGCTGTAGGCGCGCGCCATACCATCCAGATCCTCATACTCGATGGCCCACGCTTTACCGTAGCTGGAAGCGACCATATTGATGCCGTATTTTTTGAGGGTGCGCAGGTTGTGGCTCAAGTACGGCCAGCAGGCGATGCCATCCCACGAAACGCGGAACTGTTCCTCGACCGGGTAGGTGGAGGTGCCGTTTTTGATGTGCGTCTCAATTTCGTCGTTAAGCTGTAGCAGGATAGAGGCGGTCGCTTCCTTGCCGCGGTTGCATACCATACAGGACATATAGTTAAAAAGCTCAAAGCCGCTCAAGGGCGCGGGCTTTCGGTCCATCAGATCGTTGGCGCGCTCCCAGAGAAAGCTGTTGTGCTGCGAGATTTCCATAATATGCTTAAAACGCTTTTCGTCCCATATTTTGCCGGTAAAGGCGCATAGGTCCCCAATCAGCTTGTCAATCTGCGCGCGGACATAGCGCACACGGGTCTCGGTGACGTAATCGTAAGGGTTGTAGCAGGTGTCGATGAAAAACACCGGTATATTCATCTGCCTGCCAAGGTTTTGATACCATTTGGTCAGTTGGTTGCAGATGTTGTTGGTCAGCAGCAGAAAATCGGGCTGGACCATTTTGCCGCCGTCGGGCAGCCCGACGCTGCTTTCGCCGTTTAACACCGAGGCGTAGGCCAGGTTCACCTTGGCATAGGCGCACAGGTCGTTCGAGTAGCCGAGCGGGCCTTCGCATTCCTGTAAAAACGGGTCGGCCTGATGG
>JAEWMM010000181.1 GCA_023457175.1 Bacillota bacterium
CAGCGTGACGATGAGGCGGGCGCCGGTGCTGCCAAGCGGATGCCCCAGCGCTATCGCGCCGCCGTTAATATTAACTTTAGCGGGGTCAAGCCCCAGATCACGGATACAGGCGACCGCCTGTGAGGCGAAGGCTTCGTTTAGTTCTACCAGATCGATCTGCTCAATCGTCATGCCGGTGCGTTCAAGAATTTTACGCACAGCAGGCACCGGCCCGTAACCCATAATGGCGGGGTCGAGCGCCACGCGGGTGACATCCACGATTCTGGCCAACGGCTTGAGGCCGGTTTCGTGAACCTTTTTACCCGACATCAGCACCAGCGCGGCAGCGCCGTCGTTGCGCCCGCAGGAATTGCCGGCCGTAACGGTACCGTCCGGCTTCACAATGGGCTTGAGCTTTGCCAGCGTTTCCACCGTCGTACCCGCGCGTGGAAATTCGTCGGTATCAAATATAAGCGTATTTTTTTTGGACTTAATCTCTACAGGAACAATCTCCCCCTTAAAATGTCCGGCCGCAATGGCCGCGAGGGCCCGCCGCTGACTTTCAGCCGCAAAGCCGTCCTGCACCTCGCGCGAAATATTAAAGCGCTCGGCGACATTTTCAGCCGTTCTGGGCATGCTCAGCTCCTGTCCGTAGACCGAAAGCGGCTGCGCGGTCGAACCCGCTTCGACATTGGAATCCACCAGCGTAAGGGCGCCGTCGCCCCAACGCCCGTTGCGCAGATACTGCGGCGCGCGGCTCATATTCTCGGCGCCGCCCGCTACGACGACATGCGCCTCTCCGAGCCAAATCTCCTGACAGCCGTTGAGAATTGCCTGCATGGCCGAGGCGCACAGCCGGTTGACCGTAAAGCCGGGGATCGATTCGGGCAGTCCTGCCTCAAGCAACGCGCATCTTGCAATATTAGAAGCCTCGGTGCTTTGCCGCACCTCGCCTAAAATGACTTCGTCCACCATGCTGCCGTCGACATTGGCACGCCCAAGCGCCTCCCCGATCACCAGCGCGCCCAGTGTGTGCGCCGGAACACCTTTGAGCGACCCGCCGTATTTTCCAATCGCCGTACGAACGGCACCCATGATATAGATGTTTTCCATTCGCTAATCTCCCTTTCACAATCTTGCTTACACGCAGCCGGCTCCTTTGGCGGCTGCATCACAAAGTATAAACTAAGCAATATTGATGCCAACTATGATCGGTCCTGCAAAATAGCGGGCGTATGGAAGCGCCCTAATAGCTGTTTGAAGCTTTTCGGCTCAATACACATCTTATATTTTAAACGCGTATATTTTTAAGTTCATTACGAATTTATCCGCCGGCATAGTGCAAAAAACATGAAATGCAAAGCATTAAAAGTGCAATGTGAAGTGCAAAAGTGAAGTCTCTGCATCTTGCATTGCACATCCGGACGGCAATTTTTCACAGAAACCCTAAAGGTCGGCCGGTGCGCAAACCTGCATTGACTACAAAAGCAAACGTATCGACAACGGTGCAAACTTGGTGCTGCGCACGACTTTTGGCCCGCTGACCCATGACGCGACCACCGGCATTCACCCCAAAGGCCGCGCGTCATGCTGCCGTTTTTGAACAGATAAGCAAAAGGGACAACCGGCCTGACATCACAGGTCCGATTGTCCCTTTTGCTTTGTTTCTTGAGTTCAAAATTCTTTTGTTCTCCCATTTTGGCATGTTTCTTGCATATTCATAATACTTAAAAAGCCCGGATCAGCCATCCGACGCTTGCAGAAAGGAGATACAGGCATAATAATGGGCATCAATCTTAAAGGGATACGGGTAATACGGGTCACGGCCCCCGCCGCCGGCCGAATACCCGAAGAACGCAACCCAAAGGCCGCCGATACCGGACGGGCCGAAAGGCGTCCTATCACGTGCGCCGGCACGCCTCACAGTAAAAGTAAAATTCTTTATCCGGGTGTATCTGACCGGAAGGTGCACGCCGTTACCCTGAATATTTTCCAATTCTACGAAGAGAGACGGTGTTGTTAAAATGAAATTCAATAACATTCTGTATGAAAACCGCGGCGGTATTCTATACCTGACCCTGAACCGCCCCGACGTCCGCAACGCCCTGAGTCCTGAAATGTGGAACGACATCCGCACCGCAACCCAGTGCGCACGGGAAGACGACACGATCAGGGTGGTCATCGTCAGCGGCGCCGGAGATAAGGCTTTAGCCAGCGGCGCTGACATTCGGGAAATATATGACCGCGCATATTTAAAAATGCTGCAGGCTACCGCGTCGCTTTCCCTCAAGGAGTTGGAGGATCTTTATAAACCGGTCATCTGCGCCGTCAACGGCTATGCGCTCGGCGGCGGCTGCGAGCTGGCGATGGCCTGCGATATCCGCATTGCAACCGGAAAATCAAAATTCGGTCAGCCTGAAACGAATCTGGGTATCATTCCGGGCGCGGGCGGCACACAGCGTCTGCCCAGACTGGTCGGAATTGCAAAGGCGAAGGAGCTGATCTTTACCGGACGGATCATCGATGCGCAGGAGGCCTGCTCGATCGGCCTCGTCAATAAGGTCACTGAAGACAGCCGCGAAGCCCTGATGAATGAGGCTGAGGAGATGGCAAAACAGATCATGGCCAAGGGCCCGATGGCGCTCATGATGAGTAAGCTTGCCATCAACGCCGGCAGCGAGACCGATATCAGCACCGGGTTGATGATCGAACGTCTCGCACAGACCGTCGCCTTTTCCACTGAGGACCGCAAAGAAGGCACGGCGGCGTTTCTGGAAAAACGCCCGGCCAATTTTAAGGGCCGCTGACGTGCCACCCCTAAAAAACCGCAAAACATTTTTATTAGGAGGCTCATCCCTATGAAACCTATGGAAGGCATCAAGGTTGTCGAACTGTCCACCATGCTGGCGGGCCCGATGACGGCAAGAATACTCGCCGAGTGGGGCGCCGACGTGATTAAGGTCGAATCGATGAACGGCGACGCATGGCGCAAGCAGGCCGGCACCACCCTCTCTCCCTGCACGAAGGAAGCCAACCCCAACTTCGACATGCAGAATATGAACAAACGCTTCGTCGCCCTGAACATGAGAACCGCAGAAGGCTGCGCGGCCATGATGAAGCTTTTAGCCACGGCCGATGTCTTTATCACCAACTACCGTATTCAGGCGCTGGAGCCGATGGGGCTGACCTATGATCAGCTCAAGGATCAATTTCCCCGCCTGATTCACGCGTCGGTGCTCGGCTACGGCGAAAAAGGCCCGGAGCGGGACCGCCCCGGCTACGACTATACCGTCTTCTTTTCCAGAACCGGCCTTATGGCCGATCTGGCGCCGGCCGGTGGCCCGCCTCTTGTGCCCATCGGCGGAATAGGCGATCACAGCGTAGCGGTTGCGCTTTCCGGCGGAATTGCCGCCGCGCTCTATAAAAGAAGTATTACCGGACAGGGCGAAAAGGTCGATGTTTCGCTGTTGCAGGCGGGCACCTTCATCCTTTGCACCGGTATCTTAAACGGCTTTAACGGGCGCAAGCTCCCGCGCGACCGCTACGATTGCGGGCACGCCTGCAGCAATACCTATCAGGCGTCCGACGGCGAATGGTTCTACCTCGCAGTGATCGATTACCGGCGTTTCCCCGAATTTTGCGAGGTGATCGGGCTACCTGAAATTGCAGTTGATCCGCGGTTTTCTACAGCGGAGGCCTATTACGAAAACAGAGGAGCACTGACCCGAATCTTCGATGCAAAATTCAAGGAGCAGCCGATTGCCCATTGGCATGCGCTGCTGGATGCGCACGACCTGCCCCACGAGATTCTATACCACTTCAAGGACGTTCCCCACGACCCGCAGGTTCAGGCGAACCATTATACTTATTTTTATGAATATCCGGACGGCACCAAAACGGTGTTTGCCAACGGTCCGGTACATTTCGGTTCGATCGACCCTTCGGCCATTCCCTGCAAAACCTCGGGCCCGATCGGCTGTAACAACGACGAGGTGCTGAAAGAAATCGGTTATACCGAGGCGGTCATCCGCGCCATGCGCGAGGCTGGCGACATTAAATAGCTTGTAAGAAAGGGGGCCAAAACCGCCCTATGTATACTTTTGGAATCGACATCGGCTCCACCTCCAGTAAGGCAGTCATTTTGCGGGACGGCAAAGATCTTGTCGCGCATGCGGTCGTGCCGCTCGGCACCGGCACCGTAGGGCCAAAACAGTCGCGCGAGAAGGTCTTTGAAATGTCCGGCCTGACCCTTAGGGATATTAGCCGCACCATCGTCACCGGCTATGGGCGCATGAATTGTGACTGCGCCGACGAGCAGATCAGCGAGCTGAGCTGCCACGCTAAGGGCGTCCACTATCTGCTGCCCGCCGCAGACACCATCATCGACATCGGTGGGCAGGACGCCAAAGCCATCAAAATAAGCCCTGCCGGTCAAATGCTCGCCTTTCAGATGAACGACAAGTGCGCGGCGGGTACCGGCCGTTTTTTAGATGTCATGGCCAGAGTTTTAAACGTCGACATCAACGATCTCGGCTCCGCCTCTGAAAAGGCTGTTCGACCGGTCGCTATTAGCAACACCTGCACCGTCTTCGCCGAGTCGGAGGTCATATCACAGCTTTCCTCAAACATTCCCATCGAGGACATCGCCGCCGGAATTCACAACTCGGTTGCAAAGCGCGTCGCGGGCATGGCGCTGCGGCTGGGCCGAAGCCAGAACGTCGCCATGAGCGGCGGCGTGGCGCTCAATACCGGCGTTGTACGCGCCATGGAGCGCGAGCTTGGCTGTCCGGTTCTGGTACATCCGCTCTGCCAGTTGGCAGGCGCCATCGGCGCGTCCGTTCTGGCCTGGGAAAAGCACATCAAGAGAGAAGGTAACGCATCATGAGCGAGAACGCGACGCCTAAAGAGAATATAACCGTCGGCAGCGCTCCGGCGCCCGTGTCGAAGCCCAAACGGCCGCTGCCAAAGTCCATGACCATGCTCAACGAGCAAACCGTCACCCTGTTTGAAAACGCCCGTCTTGCCAAAGAGCGCGGCGAAAAGGTCGGCTGGTCCGCCTCCATCTTCCCGCAGGAGATTGCGGAGACGCTGGGGCTCAATATTCTTTACCCTGAGAACCACGCGGCCGGTATCGCCGCGCGCCATCAGGCC
>JAEWMM010000182.1 GCA_023457175.1 Bacillota bacterium
CCTATGTGCGGGCATTTTTGGTAGGCGGTGCGATCTGCCTGATCGGGCAGCTGCTTATCGACTATACCAAGCTGACGCCCGCGCGCATATTGGTCTCGTTTGTTGTGATCGGCGTTATTTTAGGCGGTCTGGGCTGGTACCAGCCGTTGATCGATTATGCGGGCGCGGGCGCCAGCGTGCCGTTAACCGGCTTTGGGTCGCTGCTGGCCAAGGGCGTTAGAGAAGCGGTGCGTGAACATGGCTTCTTAGGCATCTTTATGGGCGGGCTGACCGCAACGGCGGGCGGCATTACCGTCGCCATATTGGCGGGCTTGGCCATCTCTCTGGTGTTTAAGCCCGGCGATAAGTCGTAGTAAAACAAAAAGGCCGCCCTTAATCAACCCTTGCGCATATATCGCTATATGACATCGATTTTCCCAATTCATCGCATAGTGTCAATAGACCGCACTGCCGCCGGGTATGAGCCGGCGGCAGTCTTTTTTATATGTATTGGGTGCTTATCCCGCGTACGGCGGTTTCACCGTTAATGCTCAACCGTCGCAACGGCCATGCCGCCGTCGATGCTGACGGGCAAATCTTGGCCGTCCGACGGTATTTCGGAGCTCTGGCTCTCGCCTGAGTCAGGCTCGGTTTCGGGGGGCTGGGGCTCCTCACGGGTCATCGTGGTATAAAGCCAAACCCAGCACGCCGCCAAAATGCAGATGAACAGCACCTTAAGCTTTGGAGAAATAATATGATGCTTTTCGGGGTCGGGGTATTTTATTGAGGCATACATTTTGCCAATAATTATACCAACAACGGCAGCAACCGCAACAACAAGCAAAATATGCAGCAGCACCTGCGCAGGCGCCGGCAGCTTGGCCATCAGCTGAGAAATTATATTTCCCTTTTCTCCCGTTGCGGCCCCATCCATCCCACCGCCCATTGCAATACCATAGCCCATGCTTATATCCTCCGTCACTTGTTCTTTTAATTCACGTACCGCGCAGGCGCGGCCTGTAAATATTCCGGCATGGCTGTTGAGCGCCCCGGAATTTTGCATTTCTTATCTATAGGTGTGTTGTTTGGTACGTTTTGTTTCGTACCACAGGGAGATTTTTTCATTTTCGTGGTTCCCTGCGGTTGATTTTTTGTCGCCTGATAGGCTATACTGACATCATATCACGGAAAAGCGGAAAGGGGAATAACAAAAATGTACAGCGAAATGATCGATACCATTGGCTTTGTCTCACAGGCCGATCCCGAGGTCGGCGAGGCAATGACCAAAGAGCTCAAGCGCCAGCAGCGTAACATTGAACTGATTGCGAGTGAAAACCTGGTCTCTCCGGCAATTATGGCCGCAATGGGCTCGGTGCTCACCAACAAATATGCCGAAGGCTACCCCGGTAAGCGTTATTATGGCGGCTGCGAATGCGTCGACATCGTCGAGGACATCGCGCGGGACCGCGCCTGCAAGCTGTTTGGAGCCGAACATGCCAACGTTCAGCCGCACTCGGGCGCGCAGGCCAACGAGGCGGTCTATTTTGCGCTGGTCAACGTCGGCGACACGGTACTGGGCATGAGCCTTGCCAACGGCGGCCACTTAACCCATGGCTCCCCGGTAAACTTTTCCGGCAAGCATTATAACATGGTTTCCTACGGATTGGATCAAAACGGCTACATTGACTACGACGCCGTTCGCGCGCTCGCCCTTGAGCATAAACCCAAGATGATCATTGCGGGTGCGTCGGCCTATCCGCGTGAGATCCACTTCGACCGCTTTGCCGAAATTGCAAAAGAGGTGGGCGCTTACCTGTTTGTGGATATGGCGCATATCGCCGGCCTGGTCGCCGCAGGGCAGCACATGTCCCCTATTCCCTATGCCGACGTCGTAACCACGACCACCCACAAAACACTGCGCGGCCCGCGCGGCGGTATGATCCTTTGCAAAAAGGAGCTGGCTCAGAAAATCGACAAGGCCATTTTCCCCGGTACACAGGGCGGCCCGCTTGAGCATATAATCGCCGCCAAGGCCGTCTGCTTTGGCGAGGCGATGACCGATTCCTTTAAAGCCTACGCCGAGCAGACCGTCAAGAACGCCAAGGCGCTGGCTGCTGAATTTGCGCGCCTCGGCGTCAATATGGTGTCGGGCGGCACCGATAACCACCTGATGCTCATTGACCTGCAAAACCTTGGCATTACCGGCAAGGAGCTGGAGCGCCGTCTGGATGAGGTTTATATCACCGTCAACAAAAACGCTGTCCCCAATGACCCGCAGAGTCCGTTTGTCACCAGCGGTGTGCGCGTCGGCACCCCCGCCGTGCCCCCCCGCGGCGTTAAGGAGGCGGAGATGGCGCTGATCGCCAACTGGATCTACCGCACCGCCACCGACTTTGAGGCCACCGCCGAGCAAACCCGCAAAGAGGTCGAAGCGCTGTGCGCGAAATTCCCGCTCTACCAGTAATTCCGGTAAAGGTAATTAAAAGAACGAGGCGCAACAGAAATGCGCCGCAAAGAAAACCGCTTTAGCGTATCGGTTCATAACCGTTTTTTATTCCAGCTCCTGGCCGCCGCGGAATTTTGCCGATTCTGCGGCGGTTCTGTATCTCTCCTTGGATGGACAGCCGACGGTTTTTGCGCTACAATAAAGCCGTATTCGCCGCGCCTTGCGGCTAGAACGGCTTTTAGATATGAACTAAAGCACAAATTTACGTAATCTGTTGTTTTTATTGGGGCTGACCGCCGAATGGTCCTTAAATAACGCCAGCACTATACAGGAGGAAGATTTGTCATGAGTGAGCCGCTTGCCGCCCTGCTGCGCCCTAAAACGCTCGACGAGGTTGTCGGCCAGCACCATCTGCTGGCGCCGGGCGCCGTGCTGCGGGGCATTGTAGACAGCGGAAAAATTCCCAATCTGATCTTTTACGGCCCCTCCGGCGTCGGCAAAACCACGGTGGCGCGCATTATTGCCGCCTCAACCGGCAAGCTGCTGCGGCACCTCAACGGCACCACCTGCGGCACCGCCGATCTTAAAGAGGTATTCGACGCCCGCAACACCCTTTCGGGCTACAACGGCATTCTGCTTTATCTCGATGAGATTCAATACCTCAACAAAAAACAGCAGCAGACACTGCTCGAATATATTGAGGACGGCAGCGTCACGCTGATCGCCTCCACAACCGAAAATCCATATTTCTACGTTTACGGGGCGGTGCTGTCGCGCTGCACCGTGTTTGAATTTAAGTCTGTGCCGCCGCAGGAGGTCAATCGCGCTGTTCTGCGGGCCTTTGAAAAGGCGGGCGCGCAGTACGGGCAAAGCATGACGCTCGAAGAGGGCGCTGCCGATTACATTGCTTCGAGCTGCGGCGGCGATGTGCGTAAGGCGCTCAACGCCGTCGAGGTGCTGACGCTGGCCTGTGCCGATGGACAGATTACGCTTGCGGCCGCTCAGGCGGTGTCGCAGCGCTCGGCCATGCGGTACGACCGCGACGGGGACGCGCATTATGATATTCTGTCGGCCTTTCAAAAGTCGCTGCGCGGCTCGGATGAAAACGCGGCGCTGCACTATCTGGCGCGGTTGCTTGAAGCGGGCGACCTGATTTCCGCCTGTCGGCGTCTGCTGGTATGCGCTGCCGAAGACGTCGGGCTGGCCTGGCCTCAGATTATTCCGATTGTCAAGGCCTGTGTCGATTCCGCCATGCAGCTCGGCCTGCCGGAGGCGCGCATTCCATTGGCGAACGCCGTTATTCTCGTGGCGACCAGTCCGAAATCGAATACCGCCATCTGCGCGATTGACGCCGCTATGCAGGATATCGGGCAGGGCAAGGGCGGGGATATCCCTGATTCCTTGCGCGACGGGCACTACGAGGGGGCCAAAAAGCTTGGACACGCCGACGGCTACCGCTACCCGCACGATTTCGGCGGCTGGGTCGCGCAGCAATATCTGCCCGACGCCATCAAGGACCGCGTCTATTACGCCTTCGGAAGCAATAAGACTGAGCAGGCGGCGCTGGCGTTCCGCAAAAAGCAACGCGGGGAATAGCCTTCCGGCTAGCCGCGTCCATTTTGCAAAACAATACTCAAGCGCTGATCAAGGGCGTCAGCCTGTGCAACCTGTTTCTCCAATATAGCTGACAGTCTAAGGGGCAGGAAGCCAGCGTCAATGCCGGTTTCCCGCCCCTTGTTTCTTTTTTAAAACGCGTTATTACTCTTCTTCCGCAAGCGCCTTGGCTTCAGCGATAACCGCTGCTTCAAGCTGGCCGGGCAGCTGCTCATAACGCTCAAAGGCCAATACAAAGCTGCCTCTGCCCTGAGTCATCGAGCGCAGTATGGT
>JAEWMM010000183.1 GCA_023457175.1 Bacillota bacterium
CGCTGCAGGCGACAAAACGGGCAAAATTGCCCGTTTTGCGAAGCTGGGCATAAAAAGGCTGAGCCGTGCGAAGACTTTTTTGACAAGCTGAAAGGAGGCGTTTTCCACATAAGCGGAAAACGCCTCCCTTTTAACTGTCTTAAAGCGGCTGAAAGTCCGCTTTAAGACGGTTTACATTTATAATGATGCCGGTGCGTCAGTTCCTCGAAAACTCCGCCAGCTCCAGCCCCTTATTGTGGTCGAGCGCCCACTGTACGCTCCAGCTGTTGGCGAACAGCAGCAGATTGTTGCCCTTTAAGTCCTGAATACGCTTGGTATCGGAGGACAATTGCAGCGTCTTGGGGTCAACATCCTTGTTGGTCAGCCAGCGGATATACTGGTAGGGCAGATTTTCGCGCCGTATTTCCACGCCGTATTCGTGCAGCAGGCGATGTTCAAGCACCTCAAACTGCAGCACGCCGACAACGCCGACGATGACCCGCTCCATACCGGTGCCGGGCTCCTGAAAAATCTGAATCGCACCCTCCTGCGCAATCTGGCTCATGCCCTTGACAAACTGCTTGCGCTTGAGGGTATCCTTCTGGGTGATGACGGCAAAATGCTCAGGTGCAAAGGTTGGAATGCCCTCAAAAGCGATTGGGCGGGACGGGTCGCAGACCGAATCGCCGATTGAGAAGATGCCCGGGTCAAACACGCCGATGATATCACCTGCAAAAGCCTCGTCGACAATCTCGCGCTCCTGGGCCATCATCTGCTGGGGCTGCGAGAGCTTAAGCTTGCGGCCCGCCTGAACGTGCAGCACTTCGGCGCCCTTTTCAAAGCGGCCGGAGCAGATGCGCATAAACGCAATGCGGTCGCGGTGCGCCTTGTTCATATTGGCCTGAATCTTAAAGACAAAGGCCGAGAATTTATCCTCAAAGGGGTCGACCGCGCCGGTATCGGCCGTGCGCGGCAGCGGCGGCGTAGTCATGCGCAGAAAATCCTCCAAAAACGGCTCTACACCAAAATTGGTCAGCGCCGAGCCGAAGAAAACCGGCGTCAGCTCGCCACAGTCCACACGCTGCTGGTCAAAATCCACGCCTGCGCCATCTATCAGCTCAACATCCTCCTGCAGGATACCGTGCAGCTCCTCGCCGAGTATTTCCCCCAGCCGGGCGTCGTCGAGCGTCAGCTCGGTGGCGTCCACCTCCTTAGCGCCGCCGCTGTTGGCGGTAAACGCGAGAATCTCGCGCTTCTTACGGTCGTACACGCCCTTAAAATCGCGCCCCGAGCCGATGGGCCAATTAACCGGATAGGTTTCGATACCCAGCTCCTCCTCAATCTGCTCAAGCAGCTCGTAGGGGCTGCGGGCGTCGCGATCCATCTTGTTGATAAACGTAAAAATCGGAATATGGCGCAGGGTGCAAACCTTAAACAGCTTTCGGGTCTGGTTCTCGACGCCCTTGGAGGCGTCGATGACCATGACGGCCGAGTCGGCGGCCATCAGTGTACGATAGGTATCCTCCGAGAAGTCCTGATGCCCCGGCGTATCAAGAATGTTGATGCAGTAGCCCTCGTATTCAAACTGCATGACCGACGAGGTGACCGAAATGCCGCGCTGTTTCTCTATTTCCATCCAGTCGGAAACGGCGTGCCGCGCAGCCTTTTTGCCCTTGATCGAGCCCGCCAGCTGAATGGCGCCGCCGTACAGCAGAAATTTTTCCGTCAGGGTGGTTTTACCGGCGTCAGGGTGCGAAATAATCGCGAAGGTTCTGCGCCGTTTAATTTCGTGCTCTAATTTTGACAAGGTGTAATCCCCCATGCTTTTACGATGATTTTAATTGCCTACAAACATTTATAATAGCAGAAAACGCGCTTGCGTGCAACAAAAGCCATAAAGTTCGCTGAAATCGTTTGCACTTTTTTTATTATGGGGCTTGCCAGCGTTTTTTAAATATGCTATAATTATAAAGCTTTACGGAGGCATAGCTCAGCTGGTCAGAGCGCTTGCTTCACACGCAAGAGGTCCACGGTTCGAGCCCGTGTGCGTCCACCAAGGAAACCTTCAAAAACGCATTACAATGCGACTTTGGAGGTTTCTTGTTTTTGTGCCGACAATCATCTTCAAAAAGCGTCCGGGCAATCGTCGACGCATCATCATACAATATAACATGCGTACGGCTGCCTTAATCGCAGGGCAGGCGGTCTAACATGCCCATAAGATGCGGCGTATGACCAACGCGGATTGGAGATGATTATTTTGAGTGATATTGCGCTACAGATGCAGCGCACTGCCGCAGGGCTTGTCGAGGCGGCTGCGAATGTTATTTTCGACAACATCACTTTTTCAACCGGCAATATCAGCTATAGCGCCGCCACCGGCATCATAACCTTTAATGAGTCGGCGCGGTATGTCATCCATTGGTGGGTATCAACTCAGGCAACCGCATCAAGCGCCAAAGCGGCGTTTGCCATATCGACCCCGCAGGACGGCAATATTATTGGCAACACCGCCTTCAGAACATCCGGCGGGGTGGTAGGGGTAGCCATAATAAATGTGACAAGAGCCCCCATAAGCGTGTCGCTTCAGAACCGTAACGACCATGCCGTTTATTATTCAAACACCTCGCCTGCACAGGCGGCTCTGATCGTTTTAAGCGACAGCCCTTCTCAAGAGCTGGCCGCCTACGGCAGCCTGTACAGCGATGCGATTCACGCCATCGCCATAACGGCCGGCAGGGACGCGCCGGTGGATCTTCCCGAAGTGATGCAGATGAAAAACGTCACGCCGGACGCCAGCCGACTGATCATCAAGACCACCGGAGACTATTGGATCGAATTTATGGTTCTGATGCAATCGACATCGGGAACTGTCGGTATCGACGCCGGTGTGCGCCTCAATGGGGATTATATTGATTCCCTGCTGGTGTCGACCGTTTTAACAGCGGATTTTGCCACGTTGACAGCGAGCAGTATTGCAGCCTGCTCCGCCGGGGACGTTCTGGATATCGCCCTGACAAGCGCCTCTGACGCAAGCGTGCTGTTGGGCCCAAGGGTGAACGCCGTTTTAAGCCTCATGCGGCTCGGCGGATAAAACGGCTGCCGCAGCCGCATGATAGATGGCCGCCAATGGTATGGCTTAGGCGATAGGCTCGCCCGTGTTTAGCCCCGTTCTCTCATAAGTTAATGTGTGGCGTCTTGTACCGGGCGACGGCAAAGCGGTACAAGGGGCGCTGTTTAATGGCGGTTTGCACCGCGGTGAATATCGCCCTGATACCGGCAGTACCGCGTATCCTGCTAAAGCCGTTGGGTTCGTCGTTCTTAATACCGCCGCCTTTAATAGTAGGGCTTTTCAGAATGTCGATCGGGGCGATGCGGTTGCCGGGCGCAGGTTATGCCGACTGTTCCATTTAAAAACGGATATCTTGCCGGAGCTTACGTCTTGAATCGTATCTGAAAGACGGGGGACAGCGACGCGGCCCGTGGTGCTCGCCCCTATAAAACAGAAATCGATCGGTTTGGTCTATTTGGATGTTACGTGATACCCGCATCCGCCATTGCGGCGTCGCCCCGGCGCGGCGTGGTTGCCGCCGTCAGGCAGCAGACCTCTGCAGCGCCGCATTGCAGCAAGAGCCGCGCACAGCGGTCGAGCGTTGCACCCGTGGTCATAACATCGTCGACGAGCAGAATACGTCCGGTGCAGGCTGACTCTGCCTGCCGCCGGTAGCTCTTTTGTACATTCTCAAACCGCTGAGTATAAGAAAGCGTATGCTGCGCCTGCTTCTTTTCGTCGCAGAAAAGCGGGGACGGCAGATAGGCCACCTTTAACCGCGCCGCCAGCTTTTGCGCCAGCGTTTTAGCCTGATTATGCCCGCGCTTGGCCGCGGCCTCGGCGCTCATCGGCACCTCTGTTACGGCGTCAAAGAAACCGGTACCGGCCAGGTCTGACGCCGCGAATGCCTTGGCCATCAAATCCGCTATTTGCTCGGCCACAGGACTCTGCGGCTGCGTTTTAAGGCAGTTAATTAAATAATGGGTATCCGGCTCATAGAGAAAAGCCGACGCGCTACGTGAAAAATAAAAGGGCGTCCCCTCACGGCAGACACAGCTTTCAACAGGCTTGCCGCAAACCGGGCACCGGCCGGCAGCCAAAAGCACCTGCGGCAGCCGCTGCATGCACGCGGGGCAAAGCGCCGTATGCAGGGGCGTCACCTCGCGACAGACCGCACAGCGCGGCGGGAACACTAAATCCAGCAGAAGCGATCGGTTTAAATGCGGCCGTTGCATCGTACTGCCCCCCCCTTTCGGCGTGACATGCGCCATCCCACACTAAAGGCTGCCGGGTCCCATCTGTAAGCGCGCAAAATTTTCGGCAAAGGATTATCAACATAAATAGGGAAATATTGAACCGGTTCCAAAAAAGCGGCAGACAAAGCGCCTGTTTTTGACGCCTTAGGGTTTGCTGCGCTTGTCAGGAACGTATTCAAGGATATCCGCAATAGAGCACTCCAACACTTCACAAATGCGGTCAAGGTGCTCCAGATTAACCCGTTCTATTAGCTCGTGGTACATCTCGGATATGGTCGTGGGCCGGATACCTGTGCGGTCTGCCAGTTCTTTTTGCTTCATGCGGCGCTCGCCCAATAATCTTGATAAATGAATCCGAATCATGTGGTCACACCCTTTCAGGTTACAGGGTAACACGATCAGATACGCATAATCGTATTTTGTTATTTAATAACGTATATAGTTATTTTCGTTATAAATCAGCAGCTTATCATTGCATTTTTTTCGCGCGGCGGTGCTTGCCGCATATAACAAAAAGGCGCCGCGCAAGGCAGCACCTTTTTTATCCGCTTATTGTAAAATCGGCCCTTTTAGGGGGAGACATATCCTGTAATTCCGCCTATCCCACGTTGTCAATTATCTTGGTAACGTACAACGTCTCGGCCAATCGCAAAAAGCGGCCTCTCAAAATCGAGAAGCCGCTTTGCTTTTACTTTGGAGCACAAGACCTTAAGGCACGGCTTACTTGTCGTCCTCGGTCTCTTCCTCTTCGTCATCCTCGTCGAAGTCGAATTCGAGATGCTCGCCGCAATTAGGGCATTCCATCTCGCCTTCTTCAACCATGTCCTCGTCGAGGTAGATGCTGTCGCCGCAGCTCGGGCAGACGATCTCATACAGGTCGCCGTCCTCACAGCAGTCGCAATCGCAATCGTCGTCATCATAATCTTCTTCGTCATAGACAATCTCTTCGAGTCCGTCGAGGTCTTCGTCGATCATGTCGATCTGTTCGCCGAGTTCACCGACAACCTCCTGAAGATCGCTGACTTCAAACGCAATGTCGTCAAGTACGTCGATAATTGCGCTGAGCAGTTTGCCTTCCTTGCTGGAAGTATCAAGATCAAGCCCCTCGGTAAGCCCCTTTAAATAGGCAACTCTTTCGGTAACAGTCATGTCGGTCATCCTCCTTAAATTTTATTATATAAAAGCTTTAGGCGCGTTCGAGATATTCACCGGTTCTGGTATCGACGCGGATCATGTCGCCCTCGTTGATGAAGAGCGGAACGCGAATCTCGGCGCCGGTCTCAAGGGTAGCGGGTTTCGAAGCGTTGGTGGCGGTGTCGCCCTTAAAGCCGGGATCGGTCTGCGCGACCTGCAGCTCAAGGAAGGTGGGCGGCTCGACGCCGAAGATAACGCCCTTGTAGGACAGCACCTTACAGACAACGTTCTCCTTGACAAACTTGAAATTGTCGCCGAGCTTGTCCGAGTTGATCGGCACATTCTCGTAGGTTTCGGAATCCATAAAATAATAAAGCCCGCCGTCGCTATAGAGATATTCCATGTCCTTGCGCTCGACAAAAGCGGTGGGGAATTTCTCGTTCGGGCTAAAGGTACGGTCGGTCACCGAACCGGAAATAACATTGCGGATCTTGGTGCGTACGAAAGCGGCGCCCTTACCCGGCTTGACGTGCTGGAACTCGATGATCTGGAACACGTTCCCGTCGACGTCAAAGGTCACGCCGTTTCTAAATTCACCTGCTGTAATCATATAGCTGCTCCTCCTTGAGATGACTCTCTTGCATATGTACCTAATAATAGCCTAAAAAGACACTTTTTTCAAGTATTGAAACGGTGTTCTGAAAAATTTTATAGAATTATAAGCTGTTTGGGGCTGTGTGTCAGATTCTCAAAACCGTCCTCGGCGACGGTCACCACATCCTCAATGCGCACGCCGAAGCGCCCTTCAAGATAAATGCCCGGTTCGACGCTCAAAACATTCCCTACTGCCGCAACCGCCTCGGTCAGCGGTGAAAAGCGCGGTTCCTCGTGAATCTCAAGCCCAAGAGAATGCCCCAGCGCATGTCCGAAGCAGCCCTTGTAGCCCGCGTCTTCAATCAGGCTGCGCGCCGCCGAATCCACCATTCTACAGCTTGCCCCGGCTTTTATGACTTCAAACGCCTTTTGCTGCGCTTTTAGCACTGTTTCGTAAACTTTTTTCTGTTCGTCGTCTACATGGCCGACCGCCACGGTGCGGGTCATGTCGGAACAGTAGCCGTCTTTTTTCGCGCCGAAGTCCAGCGTGAGAAAATCGCCCGGCGCGAGCGGTTTTTCGGTCGGGACGCCGTGCGGCATCGAGCTGTTAGGACCTGAGACGGCAATCGTATCAAACGCGAGGCCGTCGCCGCCGAACCTGCGCATCAGATATTCAAGCTCGCTGGCAATCTCGCGCTCGGTTCTGCCCACGCGGATAAAATTTAAAATCTCCGAAAAGCCGCGATCGGTGACGGCCTGCGCCTGCCGCATCAGCTCCAAC